>NZ_JAFMNJ010000046.1:0-9874 GCF_017859255.1 Vulcanococcus sp. DEBay_Sum29NL08_54 | reverse complement strand
CCTGGTGCTCGGCCTCTCGTTCCTGGGGGAGGGCCTGGAGAGTTGGCTCAGCGGCGGCGGCAAGAACCTGCGCTCGTCTCAGTAGCGCAGCTTCAACGTGCGGGGGAGGTCCTCGGCGATCTCGCCCTCCTCGGTGAGGGCCGGGTAGGGGCGCCCTTCGCGGCGGCACCAGTCGGCCACCTGGGGGTAGGCCCACTCGAACAGGATCCGGCGGTACTCGCGTTCGCCCCCGGGGATGCCTTCGCCGTGGCTGGGAACCTTGCCGGCCCGCTGCCGCTGGCGCAGGGCTTCAAAGAGGAGGGTGGCCGCCGCGACGCTGACGTTCAGGCTCTGGACCATCCCGGTCATGGGAATGAAGAGCGGCTGATCCACCAGCGCCAGGGCCTCCTCGCTCATGCCCCACTTCTCGGCCCCCATCAGAAAACAGCTGGGGCCGGTGAAATCGCAGTCGCGGTAATCCACCGCATCGACGCTCAGGTGGGTCCCGTAGATCCGAAAACCCTTGTCCTTGAGCCCCTGCAGGCAGCCCTCGATGCTGGGGTGCGGATGCAGCGGCACCCACTTCTGGCTGCCCTTGGCGGTGTTGTTGAAGGTGCGGGGCCGTCCGGGCAGGCTGACGACATGGGCCTCCAGGGCGCCGACGGCGTCGCAGGTGCGCAGGATCGCCGAGAGGTTGTGGGGCTTGTCCACCTGCTCCATCACCACCGTCAGATCGCCCATCCGGTGGTTCAGCACGGATTTCAGGCGCTCAAAGCGGCGGGGAAGCAGCGGCATTGGCTTGGCAGGGGCCAACATCCATCGTGTCTGATGGCCGTTCGCCGCCCATGGAGCGGAGCTTTGATCAGCGGGTCTGGCGGGCCGTCGCCCAGATCCCCCCGGGGCGGCTGGCCACCTATGGCCAGATCGCGGAACTGATCGGTGCCTATGGCTGTGCGCGGCAGGTGGGTTGGGCCCTGCGCCGCCTGCCCCTGCCCTCGGAGGTCCCCTGGCAGCGGGTGGTGAATGCCCAGGGCCGCATCTCCTTAAGCCTCAGCCGAGAGGGCTCCGATTGGATGCAGCGGGATCTGCTGATCGCCGAGGGCATCCCTGTCGATGCCGACGGCCGGCTTCCCCTGGCCCAGTACCGCTGGTCACCGGGCGCTAGTTGTGGGGGATGAGCAGCGCACCCCCCGGATTGGCCTCCCGCCAGGTGGCATGGCAGGTGCTGCAGGCCGTGGCCGCCGGGGCCTATGCCGATGGGGCCCTCGAGCGGGAGCTGGGCCGGGTCTCGCTCTCGCCTCAGGACCGCGGTCTGGCGACGGAATTGGCCTACGGGGCGATCCGGCAGCGGCGCCTGCTGGATGCCTGGCTGGACCAACTGGGCAAGGTCCCGGCCGAGCGGCAGCCCCCGAAGCTGCGCTGGCTTCTGCACCTGGGTCTCTATCAGCTCTTAAGCAGTGATCGCATTCCCGCCTCAGCCGCCGTCAGCACCACGGTGGAGTTGGCCAAGCGCGGCGGCCTGAGCCGGCTGGCCCCGGTGGTCAACGGCATGCTGCGGGCCTTCCTGCGCCGCCAGGAGGCCGGCGAGGCCCTGCCTCTGCCCAGTGACCCGGCGGCGGCCCTGGCCATTCGTCAGTCCCTGCCGGATTGGCTCGCGGCGGCGCTTTTGCAGTGGCAAACCTCGGAGCAGGCGGAGGCCTTCGCGCGGGCCTGCAACACGCCGCCGGCCCTGGACCTTCGGGTCAATGGCCTGCGCTCCACACCCGAGGCGGTTCAAATGGCCCTGGCCGCGGCGGGGGTGGTGGCCGAACCGATCGAGGGTCTGCCGATGGGCCTGACCATCAAGGGCCGCTCCGGTGATCTGCGCCATCTGCCCGGCTACGACGAGGGGCACTGGTGCGTTCAGGACCGATCGGCTCAAAGGATTGCGCCGTTGCTCGATCCCAAGCCCGGTGAGCGGGTGCTGGATGCCTGCGCGGCCCCGGGGGGCAAGAGCACGCACCTGGCGGAACTCATGGGCGATCAAGGGCAGGTGCTGGCCCTCGATCGCGGTGAGGCGCGTCTGCGCCGGGTCGCCCGCAACAGCCAGCGCCTGGGCTTGGGTTGCATCGAGACCCGCCATGGGGACGCCGTGGAATTGGCCTCGGAAGCCCCTGAACTCCTGGGGCAATTTGATGCGCTCTTGATCGATGCCCCTTGCTCAGGGCTAGGAACCCTGGCTCGCCATGCCGATGCCCGCTGGCGGATTGACCCGGCCGCGATTGAGGGGCTGGTGACGCTGCAGCGGCAGCTTCTGGAGAGATTGCTCCCCCTGCTCAAGCCCGCCGGTCGCCTGGTCTATGCCACCTGCACGGTCCATCCCGAGGAGAACGGCGACTTGCTGGAGGCGTTCCTCAAGGATCACCCTCAGCTGCGGTTGGAGCAGAGCTTCCAGCTCTGGCCCGGGCAACTCGATGGCGGGGGGGATGGCTTCTTCGCGGCGCGGCTCGTCTTGAACTAGGGGTTCGGCGTGCTGCGGCGGCGATCCAGCAGATCAAAGCGGCAGTCGACGTAGCGGGGGTTGGTCTGCATGCTTCCGCAGGGGTCCTGGCGCTTGGCCGGCCGTGCTGGAGCCGGTGCGCTCACGCTGGGTTGGCCTGGAGTCACCGGTGCCGTGGTCTCCTCCGTCGTCACCTCCTCAGTGGTTTCCTCCTCGTCCGGCTTCACCAGCTTGAGGTTTTTGGTGAGGGCCTTCAGTGGATTGAACTTGCCCTTGAGCACCGGCTTGGGCGGGAACTGCTCCACCGGCAGCTCCTTGAGGATCGGGGCCATGTATTCCGACCAGGCCACCACAGCGCGGGAACTGGTGCTCTTGGTCTCTTTGTTGTTGTCGTAGCCCAGCCAGAGGCCGGTGACGAGTTGGGGAACGCCGCCGATGAACCAGAGGTCCCGGCCCCCTTCTGAGGTGCCCGTCTTGCCGGCGGCCGGCCGGCCCGGGGGGACCGCGCCATAGCCCGTGCCGCCGCTGACGACCTTCTGCAGCATCCAAAGCATCGCGTCGGCGATGTCGCTTGGGACCACGCGCTTGCCGGGATCGCCGTTGACGCGTCGGCTCCAGAGCAGTTCACCGCCCGGGCCCAGGATCTCCTCAAAGGGCGTCGGCTTGATGTAGACGCCGCGGTTGAAGATGCCGGCATAGGCGGCCGTCATGTCCAGGATCGTCTGCTCGGTCGCGCCCACCCCCAGCGGGTAGAAGCGGCCCAGCTCCTTGGTGATTCCCAGGCTGTTGGCCGTGGCGATCACCTTGTCGAAGCCCACCTGCTTGAGCAGGCTGACCGAGACGGTGTTGAGCGAGTTCTGCAGTGCCACCCAGAGCGGCACGGTCCCGTAGTACTTGTTCTTGAAGTTTTTCGGGCAGTAGCCGCCGTAGCAAACCTGGCGGTCGGTGATCTTGTCCTCAGGCTTCATGCCCTCTTTCAGGGCCGTTAGGTAGACGAAGAGCTTGAACGTCGAGCCGGGGGAGCGCAGTGCTTGGGAGGCCCGGTTGAACTGGCTGGCGTTGAAGTCCTTGCCGCCCACCATCGAGCGAACCAAGCCGGTCCCCGGTTCCATCGAGACAACCGCCCCTTCCATCGCCCCGGGGGCGTGGCGGTTAATCGTGCTTTGGGCCTTCTCCTGCCAGTCGATGTTCAAGCTGGTGCGAATGGTCAGGCCACCCACCTCGAGTTGCTCCTTGGAGAGCACGTTGGGCAGTTCCTGGGCGACCCAGCTGGTGAAGTAGGGGGCGCGGCTGGTGAAGTACTTCGGCTCCGCCGGCTTCAGCAACAGGGGGGAGCTGTTGGCGTTCTCGAGCTGCAGGTCATCGATGAAGCCGGCCTCGCGCATGCGGCGCAGCACGATCGCTCGGCGCTGCAGGGCCAGGTCGGGATTGACCAGCGGTGAATAGATCGAGGGGGCCGGCGGTAGTCCGGCAATCAGGGCCGCCTCAGGCAGGTTCAGCTCGGAGGGCGTTTTGGAGAAGTAGATCCAGGCGGCATCCGAGACCCCGTAGGCCCCGGCGCCCAGATAGACGTAGTTGAGGTACTGCTGAAGGATCTGCTCCTTGCTCAGCTGGCGCTCAAGCTTGCCGGCCAGCAGCGCTTCCTTGAGCTTGCGAATGATCGTGCGGTCTTGGCTGAGGAAGACCGTGCGCGCCAGCTGCTGGGTGATGGTGCTCGCACCCTCTTCGACCGAGCCACTGGAGATGTTGCGCACCATCGCCCGGCTGATGCCGATTGGATCGATGCCGTCGTGTTGGTAGAAGCGGCGGTCCTCAGCGGCGATGAAGGCCCGCTGCACCAGCAGGGGCATCTGGCCGGTGACGAGCTTCTCGCGGGTCGCCGGACCGAGCTTTTGAATCACCTGGCCATCGCTGGCCAGCAGGGTCAAGGTGCCGGGGCGGTTGTAGCTGCTGACGCCACGCACATTCGGCAGCAGGCTGTCGACGCTGCGGGTGACGACGGCCTGGGTGAGCCCCACCGCCAGGCCGGCACCGGCTCCGACGAGACCGGCTGAGATCAGCTGCCGCCGGCGCCGCTGCTTCACATCACCACCAGGTCGCTGTGGCCGATGGCCAGAGCGGTGACGAGCATGCCGAGCACCAGGAAGGGCTGGGCGCTGGCTTGATACTTCACGTCAAAGGCCACCGGATCGCGCAGCAGCCAGATGTCCTGGAAGGTGATCTGAGGAACGATCAAGAGCACCAGCAGAACAGCAGCGAAATGTTGGCCGATGGCAATCAACACCGCCACCATCGCCAGCTGAAAGACGTCGATCATTCCGGCGCTGATCCAGCTGGCCCTCTCGATGCCAAAGGCCACGGGGAGCGATTGCAGACCAAGGGCGCGATCTCCCTCGACGCTCTTGAAGTCGTTCACCACGGCAATGCCCAAGCCCGCCAGGGAGTAGGCCAGGGTCAAGAACGCCGTGGTCCAGGTCAGGTGACCAAAGAGGGCCTGGCCGGCCCACCAGGGCAGGGCGATGTAGCTCGCGCCCAGGGCGTAGTTCCCCAGCCAGCCGTTCTGCTTGAGCTTCAGCGGGGGAGCCGAATAGATGTAACTGACAAACGAGCCCCCCAGAGCCAGGAGGAAGAGCACGGGGGTGTCGTGGTTGGCCCAACGATCGAGGCCGTAGGCCACGCCGAGTCCGGCCAGCAGCAGCACCCAGATCTGCGCCTTGACCTGCCAGAGGGGGATCGCTCCGGAGGGAATCGGCCGGTAGGGCTCGTTGATCGCGTCGATCTCGCGGTCGTAGTAGTCGTTGATGGTCTGGGTGAACCCAGCCAGCAGCGGGCCGCTCATCACCATGCAGGCGATCGAGGCACCGACCTCAGAGATGCTCCAGTGGAAGTTGCCTGAGGCCGCGGCTCCGCAGAGAACCCCCCAGATCAAGGGAATCCAGGTGACGGGCTTCATCAGCTGAAGCCGGATCTTCCAGATGTTGGTGGTGCCGCTGGCACCTTTCATGCCCAGCAGTTGCCGGGCACCGCCACCAGTGGCGGCGGTGGGGTTGGGGGATTCGCTCACGAAAGGGGCGTCAGGCGGCGGTGATTTCGTCGTCGAAGAACCAGGTGGTGGTGCCGTTGCTCAGCTCAACCACCACGCCGATGCCCTTGCCATCGGTCACCTTGAAGTCCTTGACGGTGCCGGTGGCATCGCTCTGCAGGGCGGAAACCAGGTCGGCGGGGATGCGATCGCGCACCCGGGTGACCCGCACCTTCGAGCCGACGGTGATGGCAGCCTGGGACATGTCCGGCGCGACGAAAAAGTGGCGCCAGGCTAACCCGCTGCAAGCCTTGCCCCCATGGTCGCCAAACGGATCATTCCCTGCCTGGATGTGGCCGACGGTCGGGTGGTGAAGGGGGTGAACTTTGTTGGCCTGCGCGATGCCGGTGATCCCGTCGAGCTGGCCTGCCGCTACAGCGCCTCCGGGGCCGATGAGTTGGTCTTTCTCGACATCGCCGCCAGCCACCAGGGGCGGGCCACCCTGGTGGATCTGGTGCGGCGCACTGCCGAGGCGGTGACGATCCCCTTCACCGTGGGTGGAGGCATCAGTTCTGTGGAGGGCATCACTGAACTGCTGCGGGCAGGGGCCGACAAGGTCAGCCTCAATTCCTCGGCCGTGCGGGATCCGGAGCTGGTGGCCCGTGGCGCGGAACGCTTTGGCTGCCAGTGCATCGTTGTGGCGATCGACGCCCGTCGCCGTGAGGACGGCTGGGACGTCTATGTCAAAGGTGGCCGCGAGAACACGGGGCTCGATGCGGTCGCCTGGGCGCGCCGCGTGGTGGAGCTGGGCGCCGGGGAGATTCTGTTGACCTCGATGGATGGGGATGGCACCCAGGCGGGCTACGAGCTGAACCTCACCCGGGCGGTCTCCGATGCCGTGGATGTGCCGGTGATTGCCAGCGGCGGCGCCGGCTGCATCGACCACATCGCCCAGGCCCTCGATGCCTCACCAGGCGGCGGCCATGCCTCTGCCGCTCTGTTGGCGTCTCTGCTGCATGACGGGGTGCTGACGGTGGAGCAGATCAAGACCGACCTGCTCGGCCGGGGCCTGAACATTCGGCCGCTGGAGGCCGGGTCGCGCGCCGCTTAACCCGCCGTTACAATCCACTCAGCTTTCACCCTCCCACCAGTGCTGGCCCTCGATCAGAGCCATTCCCCAGTGCTGGCCGGAGCCATCGTGCTCGTGGTGATCGTGATGGTGGCCTGGGCCCTGCAACTCATGCAGGCCGCCAGTGATCGCAAGGAATTCTCCTTGATGTTGGCGGGCTGCATGGTCTGCTCCGCGGCCATTGGTCTGGCCACGGTGATGGTCATGACCTTCACCAGTGCTGAGCGTCTGGAGGCCCAGGGCTATCTCTCGGCCCTTGAAACGAACCAGTCCGAATTAATGGCGGCGGGTGTCAGTCTCGACTCGATCTCGCTGCCTTGGGATGCCGCCGAGCCCTGAGTCCTTCGCTGCCATCCCGCCTGGCAATCCCGAGGCGGTGCGCGAGTTGTTCGACCGGATCGCTCCGCAGTACGACCGGCTGAATGACCTGTTGAGCCTGGGGCTCCATCGCCTCTGGAAGCGTCAGGCCGTGGCTTGGCTGCAGCCAGCCCCGGGGCAGCGCTTGCTGGACCTCTGCTGCGGGACGGGGGATCTCGCGCTGCTGCTCGCCGAGAAGGTGCGCCCGGCGGGCTTGGTCCTGGGGTTGGATGCGGCGGCGGCGCCCCTGGAGCAGGCCCGGCGCCGGGCCTCCCGTTGCCCCTGGCTACCCCTGGAGTTTCGCCAGGCCGATGCCCAGGCCACCGAGCTGTCCGACGCCTGGGCTGACGGTGCTGTGATGGCCTACGGCCTGCGCAACCTGGCGGACCCCGCCGCTGGTCTCCAGGAACTGCGGCGCTTGCTCCGTCCCGGTGGTCGCGCTGCGGTGCTGGATTTCAACCGCGCCCTGAATCCCCAGGGACTGACGGCCCAGTTCCAGCGCTTGTACCTGCGTCAGTTGGTGGTGCCCCTGGCGAAACGCGCTGGCCTGGAGGCCCAGTACGCCTACCTGGAGGACAGCCTGGCGCGCTTCCCCACCGGCCCCCAGCAGGAGCGCTTGGCCATCGAGGCGGGCTTCAGCCACGCGCGGCATCAGCTCCTGGCCGGCGGCCAGATGGGGCTGCTGCAACTGATCGCCTAGGGCTCAGAAGCGGAAGGTGGTTTTGACCAGGGCCCCGAGCTGGTTGAAGCTCTCGCCGCTCGGGGTATTGGCTCCCTGCGGCCGGCTCAGGTAGAAGAGCGCCGGCGTCACCGCCAGGTTGTCGCTGACCTGGAAGGCGTACCACCACTCCCAGACGTAGTTGGCGTCGTTGGCGCCCAGGTCCCCATAGAGGCTGGTGGCATAGGTGGCCTGTCCCACCGCCATGCCGGCGCTGTTGCCTTGCACGAAGGCATTGGTCCACTGGAGCCCGACGGTCCAGGAGCGGCTGTTCTTGGCGAGTCCGTCGCGCTCGACATCGGCGGCATAGGTCGTGGTGTTGAGGCCGAAGCCGGCACTCACCGACGGGATCCAGCCGTCTTGGGCGGGGACCCAATAGCCACTGAGGCCGTAGGCCGAGGTGGTGCCTGGATGCTGGAGCTGGCTTTCAGTCACGAAGTTGGTGCTGTAGCCAATCCAGGGTGTTTGGTTCTGGAGGAGGGAGTAGATCGCCGCCAGGCCAAAGCGATCGCGGCCGTAGCCGACCTGGACCGTGCCGGTTCCGCCAGATCCCGCGGTGGCGATGCCGCCCATGGCTGGATCGCCCAGGCCGCCGCGGTCCGCGACGTAGTTCGCACTGACGGACCATCCATCCTTCTGCCACCAGAGTCCCGCCCCGGTGCCGAGGTTCTTGTTGTAGGCCTCGGGTGCACCGTTGACGCTGGTGACATCGAGAACTGTCTGGCTGGGGTAGACGCTGGGCCAGATGGCCAGCATGTCGTCCTGGCCGATGCGCCCACCGAGTGAGACGGTGAAGTCGCCGGCAGGGAATTGATAGAAGAGCCGGTCGATTGAGATCTCGTTGGGCTTCCCGATCTCTTGGAAGGCCACCTCCAGTTGCGAGAGGTGGGTCGGTGCGGGGAAGGGGCCTCCAAAACTATTGCTGGAGAGCGTGAAGTTTCCGGTCCGCATCACCAGGCGCAGCAGGTCCTTGCCGCTGAAGCTCGTGTCGGAGTACAGCTCGAGTTCGTAGTTGAAGGAGGCGGCGCCGAAGCAGCGCCTGGATTGTTCAATGCCGTACTGCAGGAACTGGGGGTCGTCGTTTTGTTTTTCGACGTCCAGGGTTTCGGGGCAGCGGCTCACGTTCCGGCTTTGGGCATTGCCATAGAAC
This sequence comes from Vulcanococcus sp. DEBay_Sum29NL08_54, assembly GCF_017859255.1. Lineage (NCBI taxonomy): Bacteria > Bacillati > Cyanobacteriota > Cyanophyceae > Synechococcales > Synechococcaceae > Vulcanococcus > Vulcanococcus sp. DEBay_Sum29NL08_54. The sequence goes on along the minus strand of NZ_JAFMNJ010000046.1, from coordinate 1,040 downwards.
TGGTTGCCACCGACCACGAAGACCGCCAGGCCGGAGAGTTTGGTGGTGGTGGAGAACTGGCTGGCCTCCAGCACGCCCACCTTGGCGTCAAGGGCATCGACCCGGCCTCGTAAGACGGCCAGCTCCCGCTCGAATTCCTTCGTCAGTCGCTTGAGTTGATCTGTGACCTCTGTGATTCGATCGAGACAGGTGTTCAGCAGGGCGGCGGCCTCGTAGCGGCTCAGTGCCTGCGTCCCGCTGAAGTTGCCGTTGGGGTAGCCGGCGACGCAGCCGTAGTGCTCGATCAGGTTGCTGAGTGCTTGATAGGCCCAATCGCTGGGTTGAAGATCGGAGAACTGGCTCAGCGTGTTGACCCGTTCCTGCTCCGCCGCGGGGCTGGGCTGGCTCAGTCCCAAAAGGCCAGCCAGGAGGAGCGGACTCAGCCGCGTGATCATCGTCATGGCAGGGTCAGAGTTGGCCCGCGAGGCTTTGCAGCTGGAGGGGGCTCACGCCGACCCGTTGCGGCGGGGTGGCACTGGGCAGGGCCTGCAACATCGCTTGCAGGGTGGTTTGGGCCTGGATCAGCGTTGAGCGCTCCGTATTGGGTTGCGCCAGGGCCGCTTGGATGACGGCGGAGGCAGCCAGCAGAAAACCGCGGGCATCTTGGTATTCGATCGCCTCGACGATCTGGCCCCCCGCTTCTGCGGCGGTGTACTCCGAAGCGGCGACCAGGGCCAGGCTGCGAGCGACGCTGATGGCCTGGGGGCTACTTAGGCGCAGCGGTGCCAGGGCCAGTTCCGCCTGCTGAATGCCTTGGCGTGCGGCGGTCAGTTTTGCCTGGACCAGAGCGGGTTGCGCATTCAGCCGCACCTGCTGGCGCAGGTCCTCGAGCTGGGATTTGAAGCCCGGGATCTGGCGTTGCTGCAGAGGGGCGTCAACGGCGCCGTAGAGCTCGTCGATCGGGTGTCCCACATGGGGCTCAGCTCCGCTGGGGTTGTTGCTGGCTAGCAGTTCTTCGGCGATGAGCAGGTGACCGCGCATCTGCTCGAGGACCACCAGCA
>NZ_JAFMNJ010000045.1:0-10139 GCF_017859255.1 Vulcanococcus sp. DEBay_Sum29NL08_54 | reverse complement strand
GCGCTTGCGATCCGTGCTGCCAAGGCCGCTGGCCTCTGGCGCGACCTGCAACGCCGTTATGGCGATCTTGGCTGGTCCAGCGCGCGCATCCACTTACACGGCGGCAAGCCCTGGGCGCGGCTCCTGCCCTTGCCTGGATCCCAGGTGGACACAGGGCGTTTCCATTCCCGCCTTCCTGAGCTGCTACAGCAGGCCGGGGTCCGTTACGTCTCCGCTGAGGCGCTGAGCCTTGAGCGTCAGCAGGGGGAGTGGCTGGTGCGTTGCAGCGATGGCGCAGCCCACTCCAGTCCCCAGCTGGTGCTGGCCGCCGGTGCGGGCTGCCGCAGCCTTTGGCCTGCCTGGCCTGAGCTGCTGCGCAGCAGCTGGGCGGGAGTGCTGGAGTTACCCCAAGCTCCGCCCCATGGCCTGCGGCTGCCGGCCCAGTTCCAGCGCCCGGCGATGGAGCGTTCCAGCGCGCAACTCGAGTCCCCTCGGACCGTCGTGGATGCCGGGCTCGTGCCCCGCGGTGATGGGGCGCTCTTGGGGCAGGTCAGCAGCTTTGCTCCCGGCTTGTCCCTGCAGGCCCCCCCGCCTGCGCTGGAGCAGGAGCTGAGGCAGGCCATCGCTGCCTCCGGGTTGCCCAAGGGCCTCGCTGAGGCGCCTGGCCGCTGGCATCAGGTCCCCGTGGCCTTCAGCCGCACGGGGAGTCCGTTGGCTGGTCCCCTGGCGGACGCCCCAGGACTGTTTGGCTTTAGTGGCTTCAGCGGCGGCTTTGCCCAGGTGCCGGTGCTCGCGCCGCTGCTGGCGGAGGTGCTCGCGGCGGGCAGCGCTACGGCGCAGGGGCAGTTGGAGCAGCTGCAGGTGTGGCAGCACTCCAGGTGAGCTCCGGGGTGAGTGGCGCGGCGGGATCGCGCGGCACGGGCAGCAGCTCGCGCAGCAGTTGGGCGTAGGTGATGTTGACCCCGACGGTGGCGTTGAGCCGTTGCACGAGGGAACTGATCAGGCGCTCCTGGGTGATCGAGAGATCCACCTCGCTGGAGAGTCCCGTTTGGTAGCGGAGCCGTACGTCGCGGAAGGCTTCGAGGGCCGCGGCGACCCCCCGCCGGGCTGAGGCCAATTTGGCCAGGCTCGCCTCGTGGTTGAAGAAGGCCGCCTCCAGCCGCAACCGAATCGCATTGCGCCGGGCCGCATAGTCCTGTCCGGCGGCTTCGACGCGGCGCTGCAGGGCCCGGGTCTCGCCGCTGGTGGTGCCGGCATCAAACAGCAGCCAGCGGACGCTGAGGCCCAGGGACCAGTCGTAGCCACTGGTGTTCAGGGTGGGGATCACGGTGGAGCCGCAGCAGCCCCCATTGCTGGTGGTGATGTTGAACTGATTGACGTTCTGGCCGTAGCTGCCGCCGCCGGCAAACAGGGCCAGTCGCGGCAGCAGTTGGGCGGCGGTCGCATCTTTTTGGCGTGCCAGGGCGGTGCGCGTCGCCAGGATTGCCTCGAGTTCGGGGTTGCCGCGGTAGGCCGCCAGCAGGCTCTGCTCAAGGTCCAGGGGCCAGTGGGGCATCACGGCGATTGGATCGCTGGCACTGGGGGTGACCGTGGCGGGAAGGTTCAGGACCAGGGCCAAGCGGCGCCGGGCGATGGCGCGATCGGCCAGGGCCTGGATCAGGGCCTCTTGGTCACTGGCCTCAATGGCGCGGCGGCGCAGGACATCGACCCGGGGCACCAGACCCGCCAATTTCAGATCGAGGGAGTCCTGCAGGATCAGCAGGTCATCGCGCACCGCGGCGTCCTGGATGCGGACGTTCTGATCGGCCTGCTGCAGCTGGTAGTAGGCCTCGCTGATGTTCAGTTGCAGTTGGCGCAGCTGGTTGCCATAGAGCTGCCGCTCCCGCTCCAGCACGGCCCGTGCGGCCTGCACCCGGGGCGTGCGGGCGAAGTCCAGGAGGGCGTAGTCCAGTTGCAGCCCGGCGGCGCCGACGTTGCTGGATTGGTTGAGGTAAGCCCCCCCTTCTGTGGGGACATAGAAGGCTCCCCCCGGCTCAAACAGGGGCCCCAGGTTCAGGTTGCCGTTGCCGACGGAGGCGGTGTTGTTCGAACTGATTTGGCCGGTGCTGCCGCCGGCGACCGCACTGATCCGCGGCCAGTAGGTGCCAAGGGCCGCCTGCAGTTCATCGAGGGAGGCCGCAACCCGCTCCCGTTGGGCGAGGAGCTCCGGGTTGTTTTTGAAGCCCAGGGCGAGGGCCTCGAGCAGGCTCAGGCCCTCAACGACTCCTTTTTGGAGCTGTTGGGGCGTTGGAAGGCTCAGTGGTGCGGGGGGAGCGGCTTGCCCCGGCTGCAGCTGTTGGCTGGGTGCCCGATTGGGCTGCAGCAGGCTGCTGGGAATGGGTGCCGTGACGGCTTCCCGTGGCGGAATCCCCTGGGGGTCGGGAGGGATCAGGGCATCAAGGACCCGCAGCTGCTGATCCAGGGCCCGCCAGCTGCGCTCGAGCTTCTCCACCTCGGGGGAGCTGGCTTCGATGTTGGGTTGCCCGAGTGCCAGCGGGCTGCACAGGCTCGCCAACGCCAGGCCGCCGGCCAGGCTCAAGATTCGGCTTGCCGCAGCGAGGCGCAACGTCCGGGGGAAGTTGTGATGCAGTCTGCCGAATCTGGCCAGAATCGCCTTAGCCCAGCATCCTGTCGCTATGTGGCAGCAACGGCGGCAACAGCTCCAGCAGGGTTGGGTTGGTCTGAGCGACCACAACCAAGTCGGCGTCTGCCTGGCGGGGGTCGGCGGGGTCCTGGCGCTCTGGGCGTTGTTCTGGCCGGTGCCGACCGAGGTGAGCGGTCAGGGCGTGTTCCTCTATCCCGATAACGCTGGGGTGCTCAATGCCCGCTCCGGAGGGCAGGTCCTCGACGTCAAGGTCAAGGTTGGCGAACCGGTGCGCAAGGGACAGGTCTTGATGACCCTCTACCTGCCGGTTCTGGAGAAACAACTGGCGCAGCAGCGGGGCAACCTGGCGCAGCTGGAGCGGATCAACGCCGATCTGGACCAGCGCGATCTGCGGCGGCTCGAGACCGAAAAGCGCGCCGTGGAGGTCGCCCTGGCGAAGTTGACGGACGACAGCGCCCGCTACGCCTCACTCCAGTCCACCTACAGCACGAAGCTCAGCAACCTCGACTGGCTGGCTCGCCGGGAAGTGGTGGCACCGCTCTCCCGCGAGGTGGTTGCCGTTCAGCAGGGCTTCACCAACACCAGCGTGGACCTCGATGCGGTGAAGATCCAGCGCAAGAAGGTCTTGACCGACTACGAGCAGGTGAAGCTCACGATCGAGACCGAGGCGCTCAATCGCCGCTACCAGATCGACGACCTCAAGCGGCAGATTCGCGTCACCGAAGCGCAGATCGCCTACGACGGGGAGGTGTTGGCGGGCCGGGACGGCAGCCTGCTCGACATCCAGGTGATCTCCGGGCAAACCGTCTCCACCGGGCAGCGCCTGGGCACCATTGGCCGCCCCCAGAAACCCGGTGCCAAGGCTCCGCCCCTGCGGGCCGTGGCCTATTTCTCCCCGGCTGATGCCCGCCGCCTTCCCTTGGGACTGCGGATGGAATTGGTGCCGCAGTGGAAACAACGGGGGCGCTTTGGCGGGATCGTGGGCCAGGTCAGCCAGGTGCTGACCCTGCCGGCCACCGAGGACGACGTCTCCACCACCACCGGCAACCCCCAGTTGGCAAAGGCCCTGACCAAGGAGGGGCCGGTGATGCGCGCCGAGATCGAACTGGGCCGCGATCGCTGGAGCAATGACGGCTACCGCTGGACCCTCTCGGGCGGTAGCGGTGTCTTTCCGGTGCGCGATGGCCTGACCCTCAACGCCTACGGCTATGTGGAATGGCGCTCCCCCTTGAGTTATGTGCTCCCGGGGCTGCGCTCCCTCACCGGTGGCTATCGCACCCTCAGAATTGACGCCCTATGGAACCGTCCTTTCCTCAGGCAGCCCGGAACCTTGGAGTGAAGCTCAAGGCCTGGCGCTTGCCTCCCCTTCGCAACGCCCTGCTGCGCAAGGAGTTGCCCTGGTTGGTGGCGGAGGTGGTTCTGCTGCTGATCCTGTTCAACGCCAACGCCCCCGAGCTCTGGTTCTGGCTCGTGGTTTTGCTCGTGGTCCTGGGCTATCGCGTGGAGCGCTGGTGGGCGTCGAGGCCTGAGTCCTAGCGGGGCAGCACGCTCGACCAGGTCCGCTCGGCATCCTGCATGGCCTGCTCGGCCTGCCTGCAGAGCAGCAGCCGAGCGGCGATGCGCTCCAAGCGCTCAAGAGGGATGCGGTTGAGGTTGGGGTCCGCGAGTTCGCGGTTGAGATCCAGCCAGGCCTGGGGCAAGGCCAGCGCAGAGCTGGGTGGTTGCGGCAGGGTTCGCCGCCGGCCGCTGAACCGCTGCTCCCATTGTTCGAGCCGTTGGCCCAGGACCTGCAGCAAGGCCGCCTCGCCCTGATGCAGCCGCTCGATCAGGGCGCTGTCGTTGAGGGTCGGGGCCCGGCGCACCATGCCGCCAACCATCATGACCAGACGGGAGCAGGCGTCATCGAGGCACTGCACCAGCTGAACGCTGGGATGGCGGTTTGCCCCTTCCCCCAGTTCCAGGCTGAGGGCCGGGCGCAGGGCCCGCAGGCTGATCAGGCGAGCGCGCAGGCGCTTGTAGTCCTCAATGCCTGGCCCTTGCGCTTCGCTGTTCAGCAGGCGCTGGGCCAGGTCCTGGTAGGTCCGCCTCAGGTCGCTGAATAGCTCGCCGTACTGCCGCAGGACGGTATCGAGGCTGCGGGTCGGCCAGAACAAGCGCAAGCTCAGCAGGCCCACCAGCACGCCAAAGGCCGTCCAGAAAAAGCGCAGGGGAATCCAGGTGCCGAGGTTGGCGGAGTGGGAGAGCCAGCCCATCACCACAATCAGGCCGCCGACCTTGTAGCCGACCAACAGCTTGAGCCACCCTCCCAAGAGCCGTAGGGCCGCCAGGGTGATGGCGATGGCGATGGGCATCGGCACATCGCGCAGACCCCAGTAGCCCACCAGCAGCAGAACTGAGCCCAGCACGGTGCCGAGTAGCCGCTGACGGCCCAATTCGATCGCCCCGCCGTAACTGCCCGTCCCAACGGACACCACCGCCAGAGGGGAATAGAAGCCATAGGCCAAGCCGGTCATGGCGGCGAAGCCATTGCTCAGGCCGGCGGCCACCGCCAACCGCAGTTCGGCGCGGCTGATCAGCATGGCCGCCGGGCCAAGCTGCCCAGGCTGGCGTGCAGGGGCCTGGTCTCTTCCTCGAGGGCCAGCAACTGCAGCAGCGGGAGTCGTTGGCTCTGGGCGAGCTGTTGCCAGCGCTGCGGCTCACGCCGCGGTGTGGCCTGTGCGCCCCCCTGGAGTTGTCGATGCAGGCCGGCGATGCTCTGCTGCAGCGGCGTCGCCTGGGCGATGTCGAGTGGGGGTAGGCCTTCGATCAGGCGCTCCCAGGCAATCCAGTGGAACTGGACGATCTGCCAGAGCCGCAGGCGTTGCTGCCAGCGGCTGGAGCGCAGCCGCTTCTGGCGGGGGCCCCGGCGTTCCCGCTCCACCAGATCCGTCATCCGCATCAGGTTTCCGGTCAGGGGTGCTGTGTTCAGTGGAGTCGGTCGCTCGTGTTGACCATCCAGCCAGGCCTGGTAGCGCTCGAGTTGCCCCTGCAGATCAGCTAGTAGGTGCTGGTCGAGGCTTTGTAACTCGCGGTAGCTGTTGCGCGGCCAGAAGAGCAGTCCCACCCCCAAGGCCACCAGACAGCCGACCACGGTGTCGAGGCCGCGGTTGAACACGTAGTCCCAATCGAGGGCCTCGTAGCGGGGAATCATCAAGAACATCACGCTCAAGGTGGCGGCGGTGCTCAGGCCCGATTGCCAGCCGAACAGGCGCAGGACCGGGATCATCAAGAGGATCGAGACCAGCACCCCCATCCAGCCGCTGAGGATCGTGTGGACCACAAAGGTCACCAGTCCACCGATCACCGTGCCCATCACCCGAGCGGTTGCGGCCTTGACGGTGTGGTCATCGTTGTCATCAACAACAATCACCACCGCCATCAGCGGATACCAAACAAACTCAATGCGCTCAAACCACAGGGCAATCGCTGCCGTGAGGAACACCGCCGTGAACATCTTCAGGGTGTTGCGCACCAGCAGTGCGTCCACGGGCCGCGGCGTTCTGGGTCTGCGGGGAGCTTATGGAGGTCTGCGCTGATGGGCTCAATCTTGTTGGCGAACGCCTGGTCCTCGACCCTGGACGTCGACCTGACGGTGCTGTTGCGTCTGGGGTTATCGGTCTTGTGTGGTCTGGCGGTGGGCTACAACCGCGCCCAGCACTTTGCTCAGCCCCAGACGAATCGGCTGCGGGTGCACGTGCTGGTCGGTCTCAGTGCTTGCCTATTGGTTCTGGCGGCGGGGGACCAACCCGATGCGCGCAGCCGGGCGATTCAAGGGATCGCCACTGGAGTGGGTTTCCTGGGGGCCGGCGAGATCCTGGTGGATCGCGGCGGGGAGTCGTTTGCAGGGCAGCAACCGCGGGTGCACGGCCTCACCAGTGCCGCATCGATCTGGTTCACAGCCGCCCTCGGGGTGACGGTGGCGGCATCAACGCCGGTGCTGGCGATCACTGCTTTGCTCCTGGCCCTCGTGGTGCTCTCACAACACGCCAAGAGGCCCCATGTCTGAGACCAAGCCCGCGTTCTGGAGCCTGAAGCCCTGGTGGTGCCAGCCCTGGTCGATCCTGTTGACCGGTGTCCTGGTGATCGCCGGCAGCTGGCTGCTGTTGCACCGCTGGTGGATCAGCGCACCGGTGGCGGTGGCTGTGTTGGCCTGGTGGGGCCTGTTTCTTCTGCTGGTTCCCGCGGCTTACCTGGATGAGGCAGGCGAGCCCGAGAAGAGGCCCTAGAAGAGAAACTTGAAGCGCTCGGAGCTGCCGGCGGCTGCGGCCCCAGCGGCGGTGGCTTCGGGCCATTCGGCCTTCCAGTAGCTGATGCCCTCATGCATGAAGGGGCGGCCGCCGAGGCGCTCGGCGTTCAGCTCCGTGCTGCCCATGGCACTGATCAGGCCACCAATCTCCATCGGCCCGAGGTCCGTGCGCAGGTCCTTGCCGGCGACAGCGAGCAGAGCGGGGAGCCGCACCAGGCTCTCCGGGCGGGTGATCTGTTTGAACAGGGCCTTGAGCACCAGGCGCTGGCGATCCAGGCGGCCGATGTCCCCCATCTCGTCGTGGCGGAACCGCAGGAAGCCCTCGAGGTCTCGGCCCTTGAGGACCTGGCGGCCTGGCTGCAGATCGATGTGCAGGCCTTGGGTGTTGTCGTGATACCACATGCGCTTGGGCACGTTGACCTCAAGGCCGCCCAGGGCATCCCCCAGGCGCCGGATCACCGCCAGGTTCACCAGGATGTGGTGACGCACCGGACGTCCCAGGTGCTTGGAGAGCTCCGCCTTGACCGCATCGGGGCCGCCATAGGCGTAGAGGGCGTTGGCCTTCACCGGGCCAAAGCTGCTGGAGTTGATGTAGGTGTCCCGGGGCACCTGCAGCAGCTTGGTGACGCCGTTTTGCACACGCATCGTGTACATCACGTCGGTATTGCCGCCGCCGACGTCGGTTCCCAGGATCACCACATCGGCGTCACTGAGGCTGTTCCAGCTGCTGAAGGGATTGACCAGCTGGTGGCGCTCGCTCACCTGGGGACTGCTGAGGTAGTCCGCGACGGGAGAGGCCAGCAGGAGTCCACCACCCAGCCCAAAGCCAATGGCCGTCAGCATCGCTGCGCGCTCATCGCGGCGGCGGGGCATCGGGCTGGCGGGGGCTGTTTTCAGGGTGGGACTCTTCATTCTCACAATTTATTTCTTTTTCTGCCGCCCATCTTGTGGTAACCCCTGCATTGGTGCCACTTCTTTGGCTGGTTAGAGAGCTAGGGCCTCGTCCTGCCGTAGCCCCGCCTGGACCCGCCAGAGATTGACGTAGGCCCCACCGGCGGCGATCAGTTCCTCGTGGCTGCCGCTCTCGACGATCCGTCCCTGGTCCATGACCACGATCCGATCGGCATGGCGCACGGTGGACAGGCGGTGCGCAATCACCAGGGTGGTGCGCTCGGCGGTGATTCGATCGAGGGAGCGCTGAATCGCCGCCTCGGTTTCGTTGTCCACCGCCGCCGTTGCTTCATCGAGGATCAAGACGGGTGGATTTTTGAGGATGGCCCGGGCCAGGGCGATCCGTTGGCGCTGTCCACCGGAGAGGCGCTGGCCCCGCTCGCCCACCACCGTGTCGTAGCCCTGCGGCAGCTCCTCAATGAAGCGGGAGGCCTCCGCCAGTTGTGCGGCCTGCTCGATCTCGCCCCGCGTGGCCTCGAAGCTGCCATAGGCAATGTTCTCGGCCACGGTCCCGTGGAAAAGGAAGACCTCCTGGCTCACCAGGCCGATCGCCTTGCGTAGATCCCCCAGTTCCAGCTCTTCGATCGGTTGGCCATCCAGGCGGATCGTTCCGCCCTGCAGCCCATAGAGACGCAGCAGCAATTTGACGATGGTGCTTTTGCCTGAGCCCGTGGCCCCGACGATTCCCAGGGTGCTGCCGGCGGGGATCTCCAGGTCAAAGTTGCGTAGCAGCAGCTCCCTGCCGCTGTAGCCAAAGCTCACCTGCTCAAAACGGATCTGCCCGCGCACGCTCTGGCTGGGCAGGGGGCGATGGCCGCTGGGGATCGCGATCGGTGTGTCCACCAGGTCCAGCACCCGCTGGGTGGAGGCCATGGCCCGCTGGTAGTCATCGAGGGTGCGGCCCAGGCTGGTCAAGGGCCAGAGCAGGCGCTGGGTGATGAAGACCAAGAAGGAATAGGTGCCGACATCGATCACCCCGCGCCAGGCCTGGAGGCCGCCAATGACCAGGATCGCCAGGAAGGCAAACAGGATCGCGAAGCGAATCAGGGGAATAAACGCCGCCGAGAGTCGAATCGCCCGGCTGTTGCTGCTCTGGTAGGCACGGCTCTGGCTGCAGAGACGATCGGTCTCCCACTGCTCAGCGGCGTAGCTCTTGATGGTGAGCATGCCTCCGAGGTTGTTCGCCAGTCGGCTGGCCAGGTCTCCGGCCCGCTCGCGCACCTCGCGGTAGCGCGGTTGCAGGCGCTTCTGGAAATGCAGGGAGCCCCAGAGAATCAAGGGGATGGGCAGGAAGGAGACCCCAGCCACCGCAGGTGAGAGCCAGACCATGGCGCCCCCCACCGCCAGCACGGTCGTGATCAGTTGCAGAACCTCGTTCGCGCCGTGGTCAAGAAAGCGCTCGAGCTGGTTGATGTCGTCGTTCAGGATCGCCAGCAGGCGGCCGCTGGAGCTCGATTCAAAAAAGCCCATCTCCAATCGTTGGAGATGGTCGTAGGCCTCCAGCCTGAGCTCGTGCTGCACCGTCTGGGCCAGGTTGCGCCAGAGCAGGGCGTAGAGGTACTCGAACAGCGACTCCGCGCTCCAGATCACAAAGGACAGTCCGGCCAGGACGCCCAGTTGCCCTGGGATAGTCGTCACCCCCCAGCTGGCCAGCCATGAGGTGTCCTGCTGCACCACCACATTGACCGCCAGGGCGATCAGCACTGGAGGAGCCAAGTCGAACAGCTTGTTCAGGACTGAGCAGAGTGCTGCGAGCCGGACCAAGCGGCGATGGGGCCTTAGGGCACGCAGGAGGCGGCGCAGTGGGGGTTGGGCTGGGGTCATGGCGCCATTCAAAGGCGCCGGGCTGAATTCAATATGAAGCTGCTCACTGGGAACTGATTTCTGGGTTTCACCAGCGTTAGAACCGTGGTGTCTCCAACAGGAGGGTGTCTATGACCCGTTCGAGATCGTTCCATCGCTTCCATCGCTGGACAGCCAAGCTGAGAAGGCGTTCCCTGCGCAGCGCCTTACCTGAGCCCAGGGAAGGCGAACTGCAGCCGATCCATCCCGTCTCCGAAGTCCGTTGCCGCGAGTGGCAACGGGATCAGCTGCTGGATCTGATCGAGAACGAGGACGTCGAAGTCGCCGTCTGACCAGCAAAAAATCCCTGGATGTGAGCCCATTGCGGGCTCCATCCAGGGATTTTTCTTTGGGCTTGGGGAGGAGTGGCGCCCTGGCATGCAGGGCGCGCCTCAATCACCAGCGGTTGTCGCCGCCGCCGCCGTAGCCGCCGCCGCC
>NZ_JAFMNJ010000044.1:0-10422 GCF_017859255.1 Vulcanococcus sp. DEBay_Sum29NL08_54 | reverse complement strand
TTCCAGCTCACAGGGCTGTCCCCAGTGTTTGCCTCACCTTCCCATGGAGGCTTGATCTTTTCTTAGTGCCTCCATTTCGACCTCCGCACCCGCGTCGTTGCAGCCCGTGATTGCTGGCCAAGCGGCGATGAAGCAGGTGCTGGGCGAGCGCTGATTCTTTGCTCTCAGCCCATCTCCTGGCGCAGACGCTGGAGGTGGGCCATCACCACCCCCGAGTTCAGCAGTTCCCGGCAGCGTTCGAGGCCGCCTGTGAGGTTCGCCTCCAGTCCGGCCTGCCAGAGGTAGGTGCCGGCATTCCAGATCAAGGCGGTCGCGAGTTCCCCTTGCCCGCCCAGGGCGGCGGCCGCTTGGTGACCCCAGGTCTCCAGACCTTCCCAAAGCGGGTCGGCTCCGTAGCAACCGTTGTCGCGGGGGTGGAGAATCTGGCGCCCGTCCTCCTCTCGGGTTGGACGACCCGTCACGCAGGCCCGACTGATCGGCAGATCGGTGCTCCCCTCGAGGCCTTTGACGGTCAGCACGTTGGTTTCCCCCGCTAAGTCCAGTGCCTTCCAGGCCCGCGCTTCGGTTGGCGGGTGGACAAAGCCACTGACCAGCAGGTGCTCGCCCTGGTGCGCAGTCCAGAGCAACTCGAGGCTGGCCAGCGGTGGCCGCTTGCCGAGATCCTCGCGGTAAGGGATCAGGGTTTCGGCATCCGGGAGGTGGTCCGGTTGATGGACCAACGCCAGATCGCAAGCGTTGAGCTTGGCCTGGACCCACTCGACGCTTCGGCCGGCGAGCTGCAGGCCCAAGCAGGCGAACAGCTCCTGGGCCGTGATCCCGTATTTCACGGGGATGCGGCCGGCCCCTTGCAGCACCACGGGGAGTCCGGCACTCGAGAGCACCAGGGCGGTTAGGGGGTAGATCGGAGCGGTGCGCGTGCGCCCGTCAAAGGGCATGCCGAAGCTGATGGCTGGCTTGCCGGTTGTCAGCTGCGGGCCCCGCTTTCGGTACACATCCAGCATCCCGGTGAGCTCCTGAGGCTCAGGCCGGCGGATGCGGTGGGCGATCAGGAAGGCGCCGATTTGGGCCGGGCTAGCGGCCCCATCGAGCATCAGTTCCAGGGCGTGGGCGGCTTCCTCGCGCGTCAGTCCACTACTGGTGTGCTCGCCACTGCCGACTTTGCGGAGATAGGCCTTGAACAGCTCACGGCCATTCGGCGGGCCGTCGGTTGGGGGAGCGGCGTAGGTCAAGCCGACAGAAGAGCTCGTTCTCACTGGATTCTCCGTGCCGGCAAGGCCCGATCTGGTAGCAGCAGCTACCAAGTTGTTTCAGGCTCGGTAACAAAGGCTGCGAAGTTGATCCCCATCTGCAGCGAATCTGACATGCGAGCAGAACGCAGATTGCGCTTCATTCTGTTCACTCCTCTCATCAATTCTGGCCTGTCTCCATGACGGTTACTCCTGTTTCAATGCCCTCGTTGGCAGCTCCCTCTCCCGCCACAATCACGGCGACATTGATGGCGGCGAAGAAGGCCAAAGGGCTGAGCTTCGCTGATCTGGAGGCCGCCCTGGGTCGCGATGAAGTGTGGATCGCTTCGCTGTTCTACTGCCAGTCCACCGCTTCGGCTGAAGAAGCCCAAAAGCTGGCTGAACTGCTCAGCCTTGACCATGCCATTACCGAGGCACTGCAGTCGTTCCCGACCAAGGGCGGTCTGGATCCTGTGATCCCGACTGATCCGCTGATCTATCGCTTCTACGAGATCATGCAGGTGTACGGAATGCCCCTGAAGGACGTGATCCAAGAGAAGTTTGGTGATGGCATTATGAGCGCCATTGACTTCACCTTGGATGTGGACAAAGTTGAAGATCCTGCTGGTAACCGAGTGAAGGTCACCATGTGCGGCAAGTTCCTTCCTTATAAGAAATGGTGAGCTTCGGCTCCCAACGCAAAAGCCCACCAACGGTGGGCTTTTTTTGTGGCGAATTGTAGAAATGAATAGTTATGCCAAGGCCTGCTCGACCAGGGCTTGATGCCTGACCTGAGCCTTGAGTTGACGCCGCAGCGGCTCTTCTAAGGCTGTGCCAGCCAATTCGCCTCGAAGCTCCAGCAGCTGCTGGCAGCATTCCAGGCTGCCGATGCAACCGAGGGCCTGGAGTGCCGCTTCAGCGACGCGGGGCAGAGCTTCGGTGCTGATGCAGCCGCGAATGGCAGTTAAGACGCTGGGCTCGTTGCGCCGTTGCAGCAGCTTGATCGTGGCAATCACCACATCGGCGCGAAAGTCCTGCAGCAGAGGCGTCGTCAGGCGTAGGACCTCCTCGGCCGTCAGGCTGCGATTGCGGAAGGTCAGCAGGCTGAGGCCTGCCAGGCGATGGCTCTGGCCAGGTGCGCTTAGCGCTGATTCGATGATGCTGAAATCGATCAGATTGCCCCAGCAGCCGAGGGCTTCGAGCACATCGGGCTCCAGGGGTCCGGCCTCTGGCAGCCAGGTAAGGAGCTGAGTGCAGGCCTGGGGGTGATGACAGATCCCCAGGGCGCGAATGAGGGGCAGAGAAATGCCCTGCGATTGGCAGAGGGGAAGGATCAAGGCAATGGCCTCGGGTCCGGCCATCCCCAGCCGCTCAGCCAGGCTGAGGGCAAGGGTGGGATCGGAGACCCGAGGCAGCAGAGCGCTCAGTTCTTCAGGGGTGAGGGGCTGCCGCCGCCAGCGTCCGAGCCGCTCGCTCAGAGCAGCTTCCTCATGGGGCTGAAGAAGGTCAGAGGCAGGGGCGACAGCGAGTCCCATTGATCAGCGAGCCCCCAGCTCGGCGGCCAGTTCCCGCTCCAGCTTGTCGTCGTGCTCACTGGGGAGAACGTTGGGCATCTTGGTGCGGTGGGTGCTGTAGAAGAGCATCCCGATGAAGACCATCCCGCCCACGATGTTGCCGAGGGTGACGGGGATGAAGTTCCAGACGATCACCTTGCCGAAGGACACACCGGAGCCCAGCAGGGGGCCGGCGGTATGCAGGAACTGGTTCACCACGATGTGCTCCATGCCCATCGTTTGGAAGGCCGTGATCGGCAGCCAGCAGGCCAGCAGCTTGCCGGGAACGCTCTTGCTCACCAGGGCCATGGTCACGCCCAGGCAGACCAGCCAGTTGGCGACCATGCCCCGCAGGAAGGCCAGGAAGAAGCCAGTGCTGCCAAGGGCTTCGTACTTGGTGACCACATTCAGCTTGTTGAGCTTGATGATCGTGGCGGCCACGACCTGCCAGCCCTTACCGCCGTCGGCAGCGGCCAGGGGCTCAACGGTGCCGGCGCTGGTCAGGCTGGCCCACATGATCAGGGCAACAACGGCGGTGCCGATGAAGTTGCCAATCCAGACCCAGGCCCAGTTGCGGAAGGTGGCGCTCCAGCTCGCCTTGCCGGCCCAGACGCTCATGGGCAGCAGGGCGAAGTTGCCGGTGACCAGCTCCATGCCGAAGAGGACGATGCTGGCGAAGCCGAAGGGGAAGAGCAGCGAGCCCAGGAAGGGCATCTTGCTCTGGGCGGCCACGGTCAGGGCCAGGATCACGGCGAGACCGAGGATGGCTCCGGAATAGAAACCGCGGATCAGCAGGTTCTTGACGCTGACGGTTGCTTTTTTGCCGCCGGCAGCAATCATGCCGTCGACTAATTCATTGGGTAGGACGTAGTCCATCTGTGAAGCTGTCGCGCTCATGTTTTGCTCTGCAAGTGATGTGTGAGGAAAGGAATTAACCGCTAATGCGGTTCATCAAGCGAGAAATGATGTCTTGGCTGCCTTGGGGCCTGTTGACGGCAGCTTTGTCAGTGCCACTGCTGCTCAGCCAATTCACAAACCGAGAGAAGACATCTCTCTTTTGTTGCGTCGTTGATGAAGACATGCGTCCGAAGTTGAGGGTGAGACGGTGCGATCTGATTGAGGACAGGCTTCAGAAGAAAGGAGCACCTGGTCTCAAAAATGCCGGTAAATGTGTAGTGCGGACTGCGGCTTTTTACGTCCTGGGCTTGGCGCCAAACTGTTCAATGAGAACTTCTTTCAGCACCGCTTGGATTTCACTGGCGGGAACTCCTTTGCGGTGCATCTCGCCGATTTGAGGGTTGGCACCTTGGGAGCCGCCAATGGTGATGTTGTAGCCCTCGCCCATGCCGCCATCGGGCTGTTTGGTTTTGGTTCCGGTGAGACCAATGGCGCCCATGTAGGCCTGGCCGCAGGTGTTGGGGCAGCCCGTCCAGTGGATCTTCAGTTCCTCCGGAAGGACCAATTCACGATCCAGCGCTTCAGCAGCAGCGAGGGCTTGATCCTTGGTGTTGGTGAGGGCAAAGCTGCAGTAGCTGTTGCCGGTGCAGCTGACGGTGCCAGCGGCAATGTGGCTGGGGTTCAGGCTGAAACGTTGCAGGAGTGGTTCCGTTTCAAAGGCCTGGAGTTGAGCGCTGCTGATGCCGGTAAAGATCACGTTTTGATCTTCCGTCAGGCGCACGCTGCCGTCGCCATGGCGCTCGGCAAGGGCGGCAATGTCTTGGAAGTCTTCGGCCAGCAGGCGTCCGACGGGAACATGGACACCGGCGTAGTGCAGGTCCTGCTGCTTCTGCGGGTGGATGCCGTAGTGGGAGCGGGGTTCAGCGTCGAAGACTGAACCTGGATCTGGGGTCAGCGGACCAAAGCGTTCTTCCACCATGGCCCGGAAAGCCTCCAGGCCAACCTCGTCGAGGTACAGGCGGAAGCGACCCTTAGGGCGCTTGTCCCGCTCTCCGTTGTCCCTCCAGATCTTGATCACGGCTTCGGTGATCGCGCAGATTTGATCTGGTTTGACCCAGGCGTTCAAGGGAATGGCATAGGCATTCATCTGGGAGGAGAGGATGCCGCCGATCCAGACGCCAAAGCCCATCTCGCCGTTGCGCTCAACGGGGTGGAAGGCGATGTCGTTGTGGAGCAGGAAGTTGTCGCGTGCACCAGCGACAGCCGTATTCCACTTCCGCGGAAGGTTGGAGAACTCGGGGTTGCCCTGGTGGTTGCTCGTGAGGAAGTTTTCGAGCTCCTGGGTGTACGGGCGAGTGTCGACAATCTCCAGGGGGTCAATGCCGGCAATGGGATTTCCGGTGACGTTCCTGGGGTTGTCGAAGGCCGATTGGATGGTGGTCAGGCCAACCGCTTTGAGTTGACCCAGAATCTCGGGCAGGTCCTCCAGGAGGATGCCGCGCATTTGGATGTTTTGGCGCGTGGTGATGTCGGCGCTTCCGTTGCTGCCATAGCGAGCCACGATGTTGCCGACGACCCGAAGCTGCTCTGCGGAGATCACCCCGTTGGGAACCCGCAGGCGCATCATGAACAGCCCTGGAGTTTTGGGTCTCCAGAACATTCCGTACCACTTCAGTCGCAGCTGAAGATCCGTCTCATCGACGTTCTCCCATCCAAGTTTGGCGAACGTCTCGATTTCGCTGCCGACGAGTAGGCCGTCTTTGGCCGCTTTGTTCTGCTCAATCTTATTGAGCTTTTTACCTTCGAGCCAGCTCGGTAGTGCGCTGGGTGTCTCGTTTGCGTTGGACATCGTTGGCGTCGCCACCATGGGAAATCGGTTCAGATGAAGTCAGCAACTGAGCCGTTTCCAAAACAAAGAACGACTAGTGGGTGGAATCAAATCATTCGCCCTCTGCACTGCTTTGTCGCCGTTGTTACGGATCGACGCCGTCCAAGGGGAGTGGTGAAAAGGGTGTCAACGGATACCTAAAGGGGCCCCATCTTCCGGGTTGATGGTCACGCTCTTCGGCCCCGCGCAGCTCAGTATTGGCGTCCGATTTCGCCCAGCATTCGCGTCGCTCCACTGCGAATCATTTGCCAGACCTTGCCCATGGCGGCGAAGTCGGCATCGAGTTCGCGCCTCCACTGCGGGGTGGGCTGCATCTCCCGGTAGCGGGGGCGTCCGTAGCTGCTCTGGGGCCTGCGGCGGGAGCTGGGCAAGGGGCGGGCGGCTGGCATCGTGTTCCTATGAATCCGGTGGATGTGACTCCATCAGCAGGCCCGGGGTGCTGGCGGTGGCCGTTGCTACCGAAGCCCTCCGCTGCTCGGCAGTCGCCCTTGCTCTTGGTGGTCCACGGCCACGCCGGTGGGCAGATTCCCCAGGTCATCACTGAGCTGCTGAACGATCTCGCCCAGGCCCGTCAGGCTCCGGTTTGGTTGCAAGCCCTCACGGCTGATCCTCTGGAGCTGCCCCAGGGGCAATCGCTGCTGTTGGTGCCCCTGCTGCTGACGCCCGGCAGCCATGCCCGCAGTGATGTCCCGGGGATCCGTGATCGGCTGCGCCGAGAAGGGCATCAGGTGTGCACGCTTCCTTTCCTCGGGGCCTGGGGCCCCTGGTTGGAGCATTTGCGCGCGCTGAATGCTCCGGCTGTGTTGCACCATCCCCTTCGGCCAGGGGTGGCGGATCGCTACCTCTCGGCCCTGAGCCGCTACCTGGGGGTGCCCTGCTTAAGTGCAGACCGAAGCGCCCCGAGCGATGCGGCGGCATTGCCCTTGGCCCTTGCGCCCAATCGGATGACGGCCCACCTACGGACGGACGTCTCCCCCTGTCTGGCGCTGCTGGAGCGTCCGGCCACCCGTCAGTTCTTGTTCAACCTCCTGCTCGATCTGCCATGACCGCTGACGTTGCCGGCAAGGTGTATCTGGTGGGGGCTGGTCCCGGTGATCCCGACCTCCTGACGGTCAAGGCCCAGCGTTTGCTCAGCCAGTGCGATGCCCTGGTCTATGACTCACTGGTGCCGCGCGAGGTCTTGGCCTTGGTGCCGGACGGTGCCGAGCAGCACTTCGTTGGGAAGCGCCGGGGCCATCACTCTGTGCCCCAACCCAGCACCAATGCCGTGCTGGTGGAGATGGCCAAGCGCCATCGCTGCGTGGTGCGCCTGAAGGGTGGGGATCCCTTTCTCTTTGGTCGTGGCGGTGAGGAGGCAGCCCACCTCGAGCGTCATGGGATCGCCGTTGAGGTGGTTCCCGGGGTGACGGCTGGGATCGCCGCCCCTGCCTATGTCGGCATTCCCGTGACCCACCGCCGTGCCGGCAGTTCCGTCACCTTCGTGACCGGTCACGAGGAGATTGATAAGCGTCGTCCTGGGGTGGATTGGCGCGGCTTAGCCCGCAGCAGTGATGGCCTGGTGATCTACATGGGCCTGCACAACCTGCCCCATATCTGTGAGGAGTTGATTGCCGGCGGCCTGGACGCCTCGACCCCTGCTGCTGCGGTGCAGCAAGGCACGGTGCGGGGGCAGAAGGCGGTGGTCTCCACCTTGGGTGGTTTGGCTGCAGCCGTTCAGGAGGCGGAGCTGGCCTCCCCGTCCATCGTGGTGATTGGCGATGTCGTCAGTCAGCGCGTTGAAAGCTGCGCCCCTGAGCCGGCCCTCGTGGAGATGCCGATTCCGCTCAAATAGGGCTGAGGGCGTCCCAGGTGCAGGGTTCGCAGGGACCATCCGCGAGGTGCTCGGCGCACCTGGGCGGAGAGCCACTGCTGATCCCGTTCCTTGAGGGCTGCTCGATCGCTTAGGTCTTCGCCGCCGTAGAGCAGGTTGATGATCCGATCTGGGTCAAGCTCCAGTTCCGCCACCTCATTCCAGAGGCCTTGGCTGGCCTGGGCATCGGCCCGGCCGATCTGTGCCTCGGCGAGGGACTGGGCCAACAAGATCACCAGGGCCTGTTCTTTGCGGGCAGAAAAGCTGTCACTGCTGATCCCGGCGCGGCCCGGGCGGTCAGTGCAGCTGCTGGAGGGGGCTGTCATCGCAACCTTCCAAGGGTTGGACTAACGCTAATCAGGGTTGGGCCAGTTGCCTTCTGGTCGTTAGGCCTCGGCGCGCCAATTGGGCAGCCCGAGGGCGTCCCGTTGGCTGAAGCGCTCGCAAACGGCATAGGCCGCGGGGAGGTTGGCGACCCGCTCCCAGCTTCCGTCGCTGTCGTTGTGGTTCACGACATAGCCGCCGCCCCCGTCACGGGCGATCCGGCAGCCATCACCGGTGAGTCCGACGAGATGCAGATGGTCGCCCATGAATCCGACTGCTGACTGGGTGATTTCTAAGGCCGGTGAATGTCTCCCAGCTCTGTGTTCGTTTCCCCACGCAATCAAACGTGAGCCTTTGGAAGGCAAACAAAAAAGCCCTTCACGTTTTCTTTGGGATCGACCCTGATTGCGCCTTGATTTCTAGTTTTTGTAGGTGAATGTGCCTAGTTCATGGTGTGCCTGAGCCGTTCGCCAGTGATCCCCGGTCGCGACCCATGTCAGCAACTGGCCATCGACAGCGGCGGTCGATTAATTGATTTGGACCTGGGCTTCGCTCGAGACCTGCGGCAGGCGGGATCGCACAGCGAAGGGGAAAACGGCCAAGGAGAAGGCGCTGGCCAGAGCGATCTGTGTCAGTTCGCCGCCGGGAATCAGGCGATTGGAGCCGCTCAGCTCGGCAATCAGCAGCAGGCCGATTAAGTAGCCAAACCACCAACGGCCATGCGTCCCATCGAGCGGTCGGCCTTGCCATCGGTTGACTCCCGTAAAGATCAGGGCCGGAACCAGGACGAGGGCGATGGCGCCTTCAACGGCTGTGCGTCCGCACCAGAGCACAGCCCAGCTGGCGGCCATGAAGGTCAGCGGACAGACCAGTGCGGCAGCAGGAAGCGCAAAGGCGCGATGGGCAGTCGGGAGCTGCTGACGGAGGGCCAGCAGGCTGACGGGCCCAACGGCCAAGGCAATCACCAAGCAGGCGGTCAGGAAGCTCACGATCTGCTGCCAGCTGGGGCCAAGCAGCAGCATCACAACGCCAATCACCAAGCTC
Source organism: Vulcanococcus sp. DEBay_Sum29NL08_54 (assembly GCF_017859255.1). Taxonomy (NCBI): domain Bacteria; kingdom Bacillati; phylum Cyanobacteriota; class Cyanophyceae; order Synechococcales; family Synechococcaceae; genus Vulcanococcus; species Vulcanococcus sp. DEBay_Sum29NL08_54. Next base: position 1,641 of record NZ_JAFMNJ010000044.1, on the reverse strand, counting down.
AGGATGAGTGCTGTGCTGGGCACGGCTTGGCGGTTGAGGTGCTCCAGCCGTCTGGGCAGCAGACGCAGGCTGCCCATCATCCAGGCCACCCGGCCGGAGAGCCCCAAGTAGGTCATGGCGGTCGCTCCCGGGGAGATCACCGCATCACTCAGCAGCAACCCCACGACCCAGCTCAGACCGAGTCCCATGGCGATCGCCGCCAGGGGGCCGCCGTGGGCGCTCAGCTGCAGCGCTCCCCAGCCCGCGCCCAGGCTGCTGTGGGGCACCGCCACGAGAAAGGCCAGCTGCAGCGCCAGATAGATGGCGATGGAGAGCCCCAGTCCAAGGCCCATGGCCAGGGGCACGGTGCGTTGGGGGTCTCTGGCTTCGCCCGCCAAATCCATGGCGGTGCGAAATCCCAGCAGGCTGAAGAGGATGCCGCCACTGCTGATGGCATGAACAATGCCGGGCAGCCAGTTCTCCCCTGCGCCGGGTGCTCCCACGGTCACCAGCAGATTGCTCCAGTCCGAAGCGCTGAGCATCAGGACGGCCGAAATCAGGAGGGGAATGACCAGCTTCCAGCTGGTCAGGGTGTCAATCCAGCGGGCCAGGGTGCGCACCCCCGCCAAGTTCACCCAGGTCATCAGCACCAGCAGCAGAGCGGCGAAGGCCATGCCCCAGGGACTGAGCACCTGGCCTTGGCCGCCATCGAGGGTGAGCCAGGGCAGGTCGCTGGCCAGGTACTCGATCATCGCCAGCACCTCAATGGTGGGAAGGGCCAGGTAGGCCACCCAGGCGCACCATCCGCCGATGAACCCGGCCAGGCGGCCATGGCTGAGCATTGGGATTTGCGCCAGGGCGCCGGAGCTGGGCACCAGTGCCCCGAGTTCGGCGAAGACCATGGCCAGGCCAAAGGCCAGCACTCCGCCCAGGAGCCAAGCGATCAGGCTCGCGGCCCCGGCGCTGCGGGCGGCATAGAAGGGTGCGAACAGCCAGCCCGAGCCGATGGTGCCGCTCACCACCGCCAGGGTCAGGCTGCGCAGGCCGAGGCTGCGCGACAGGGCCATTCGGGGTGTTTCCTGCAGTGCTTTCCATCCTGGTCAGCTCTGGCTAGAGCGAAACCAGTGATCGTTCTTTTCGATGTCGGCTTTCATGCGTGCTGGAGTCACCGCCTTGATCGGCGCTGGTGCCCTCATGGCGTCTGCCCCGGCTTTGGCCTCCTGTCAGTTCCTCGCCCCCGTGGGCGGTAATGGCCAGAGCAACATCGTCACCAAGACCATCAGCCTGGGCAGCCCCTTGCCCTTCAGCCGCCCGAACTGGAACACCGATTTCTTCGTTAACCAGCCCTACAGCAGCTACAAGCTGTTCTTCACCGCCAACTCCTCGGTGAGCGCGACGTATCCGATTCAGGCCTACCTGAAGTTCACCGATGGCTCCAATCTCCAGGTCGTCAATGACTCCTATGCCCCCAATGTCGGCACCGGCCGTCAGTGGACCGTTCGTGCTGTTCCCGGCAAAACGGTGAACCAGGTGAACTTCAAGATCGGCGCCAGCGGCGATCAGGCGGCCACGGGCTTCACCTACCGGATCTCCGTCCAGGGCTGCAACTGAGCTCAGTCCGCCAGGAGTGGATCAAAGAGCGCTCTGACCTCCTCCAAGCTG
>NZ_JAFMNJ010000043.1:0-10900 GCF_017859255.1 Vulcanococcus sp. DEBay_Sum29NL08_54 | reverse complement strand
TTTCCAGCGGCAATCTTGGTGAACTTGCCGCTCTAAATCGAGCAGCGTGCAATCCCCCTCCAGCTGCCATTCGCCCTCGACTTTTCTGGTCTCCAAGCCAAAGGCCGCCACGGCTCGCCGCGCCTTTCTTGACACCGAGGCTTGATCCAAGTTGAGCCGTTGGGCCACCCGATCACCGGTGCGCAGCCAGATCAGGTAATCCAGGCAATCCAGTTCATCAAGTCCAATCATTGGCCGCTCAACAACTGACCAGCTCAGGGCGAGACGCCGACAGGGACTGAGCACGCGCACGCAGCTGAGCCACGAGCTGCACAAAGGCGTCGCTGTCCGCGAAACGGCGCTTCACCACCAGGGAATCCCCCAAGGTCAGCCCTGTGGAGAGAGGCAAGGCAACCTTGGCCCCAGCAAAACAGGCCACGGTGTGGGGGCTGCCGTAGCTGATGGTGAGTTGATCCTCGGTGCGCCCCTCCCAACGGCGCGGGTCATGGCGCGTCGTTCCCACTGGAGTGCGCGCCAAACCCAAACCCTTCAGGTGCTGCTGCATCTTCGGGAAAGCCCCATCGGGCAGGGAGAGGACCGGGAATCCCCGTAAATCCTCCAGGGTCAAATCGCCTGGTGACTCCAGCAGAGGGTGTGCAGGATCCACCAAGAAATAGGCGGGGTAACGGCTGAGGGGGACCACGACAAACCTGTCGTCGTCTTCCGGCAGATCGGGATGGCAACCGATCCAGACATCCAAGATCGACTGGCTGAGCAACACCATGGGATAGGGAATCCCCATGAAGTTCGATCGACCGCAGACCCAAGGATCAGAGAGACCCTCGAGATAGGGCGCCCCAGCCCCGTAGATCCCGTCAATGCGCAGGGCATCCTTCCGTTGCCAGCGAGCGAGCTGATGCACCTCCCTCTCGGCATTCAGGAGCGAGAGATCCCCATCCAGGCTCCACTCCCCCTCGAGCTTGCGGGCATCCAGGCCAAGGGATTCGGCGACAGCTTTCGCGTTACGGGAAATGGTGGATTGACTGCAGGAGAGGCGAAGCGTGGCCTCCTGACCTGAGCGCAGCCAGATCAAGTAATCCAGGCAGGACAGACCAAACGGGTCAAACATGAGTTGAAGCCCAGGGCTCGACTGGCTGCCTCAAGTCAGTTCCCCAAGTCCATCGTTGGAAAACCTAGAGATCGCCTGGCCCCCGTTAGTACCGGCAGATACAAAACGATGGCGGACCCAAGGCTGCTAGCCCCGCCGCCAGCGCCAAAGCCCCCAGAGGAGCAGGACCAGCAGCATCCAGGGCAGCAGGGCACGGAGCAACAGCGCTGCCAGCAGCAAGGCCACCGCAGAGACAGCAACGCGCTTGGTTAAAGCCTTGGCCTCATCGGTCATGAAGCGCCAGCGCGGCAGAAGAGGCATCGCTCCCACGGCAATGGAGCCTCCCTTTTAGCCAGGGGCCATGAAGAAGGGCGGCCTGTTGACCGCCCTTGGCACCCGAGCGCCCGAACAGGGGCGTTCTGTTGGTGTCTGCTGCTGTTCTAGGAGTGCTCGCAGAGCAACACCATGAGTAAAAAAACCGGTCTCTTCAGCGTCCTGAGCCATAAAAAAGACGCTGGCCCCCCAGCGCCTTCAGTTCCCCATCCCCATCGGAGATGCACACACGTTATGGAGCAGATCTGCGCTGCGCTATCGGTATAAACACCGGCTTTCAACAGTCCTAGGAACACAGTCTCTTCCAACTGTTGAAACCAAAGCAGAGCTTTTGAGCCCTGCCACGCAGAGCCGCGTTACTTGAGGGTGACCCCGCTGCTCTAGCCATGCGGATCCAACGCAAAGGGCACTATCTGCTGTTGTTCTGGCAGAGCAAGCAGGACGGATGGATCAACACCCTGATGATTGATCTGCTGCATCCCGCGCGCAGCAAAAAGATGGTTCTGGGCTAGGCGCCGCGATTTCGATCCAAGATGGATGCCAGTGAGCCCGGCCCCATGGTGTCCCTGCGTCAGCTGCTGCCCCTGCCCCTTGCCGCTGCTGCAGTTCTGAGCGGCGGAGCGGGGCTGGCGGCTGACCCCTACGTTCCCTTCCCCAGCGAAGAGAGCCTGAAGGAGTTGCAGCTGATCACCATCAGCTGCGCCCGCGACAACAGCGCCGCCAGCTGCTCACGGTCCCGAGAGCTCGCCGATCCACTGATGGATCACCCCCGACTTCCCGCCAGCTGCAAGGACCTGCTCTGGAGCATCCTTGAGAAAGCCAAACCCGCCTCAAGCAACAGCTATCAACGGCGGGAAGCCTTAAGCGATCCAGCCCAGCGCCTGCTTTTGGTCTGCCGCAGCCTGGAGTTGGCCAAGCCCGAAGCCAACCAGCCCCAAGCCCCTGACAGCCAGAAGAAGAGCGGCTTTGGCTTTGGCGGCAGCTAGTTCCGCCGCATCACCTCTGGAATCAAGAACATCGGTCTAACTTGGTGCCCCCTCGGCTCTCACCGATGACCAGCGGCGTGCGGCAGATCGCTCTCGAGACCCCCTTCTCCGATCAAAAACCAGGCACGTCGGGGCTACGCAAGAGCAGCCGTCAGTTCGCAACGCCCCACTACCTCGAGAGCTTCATCGAGGCGATCCTGCGCACGGTTCCCGGGATCCAAGGCGGCACCCTGGTGGTCGGTGGCGATGGCCGCTTCGGCAACCGTGAAGCCATCGGTGTGATCACCCGCATGGCCGCCGCCCACGGTGTGGGCCGCATCATCACCACCAGCGGCGGAATCCTCTCCACCCCGGCCGCCTCCAACCTGATCCGCCAGCACCAGGCCACGGCCGGCATCATCCTTTCGGCCAGCCACAACCCCGGTGGTCCCGACGGTGATTTCGGAGTCAAGGTCAATGGCGCCAATGGCGGTCCGGCCCCCGAATCCCTCACGGACGCGATCTACGCCTGCACCCAGACCCTGGATGGCTACCGCATCCTCGAGTCCGCGCCGGTCGACCTTGATGCCGTCGGCCAGCAGACGGTGGGAGATCTCCGCCTGGAGGTGATTGATGGGGTTGATGACTACATCGCCCTGATGCAGAAGCTGTTCGACTTCGATCAGATCAAGGCGCTGATTCAAGACGACTTCCCGATCGCCTTCGACGCGATGCACGCCGTCACGGGCCCCTACGCCACCCGACTGCTCGAGGGCCTGCTGGGGGCACCGGCGGGAACGGTCCGCAACGGCAAGCCCCTGGAGGATTTCGGTGGTGGGCACCCCGACCCGAACCTCACCTACGCCCACGATCTAGCCGAGCTCCTGATGGAGAGCGATGCCTATCGCTTTGGTGCGGCCTGCGATGGCGATGGCGACCGGAACATGATCCTGGGCAACCGCTGCTTCGTGAACCCCAGCGACAGCCTGGCGGTGCTGACCGCCAATGCCACGCTGGCGCCGGGCTATGCCCAAGGGCTCTCGGGCGTCGCCCGCTCCATGCCCACCAGCGCCGCCGTTGACGTCGTCGCCAAGGAGCTCGGCATCGCCTGCTTCGAGACACCCACCGGCTGGAAGTTCTTCGGCAACCTGCTGGATGCCGACCGCATCACCCTCTGCGGTGAGGAGAGCTTCGGCACCGGCAGCAACCACATCCGAGAAAAGGACGGACTCTGGGCCGTTCTCTTCTGGCTGCAAATCCTGGCCAGCAAGCGCTGCTCGGTGGCCGAGATCATGGATGCCCACTGGAAGCGCTTCGGCCGGCACTACTACTCGCGCCATGACTACGAAGCGATCGCCAGCGAGAAGGCCCATGGCCTCTATGACCGCCTCAAGGGCATGCTGCCCTCACTGGTGGGCCAGGACTTCGCCGGCCGCCGCATCAGCACGGCCGATGACTTCAGCTACAGCGATCCGGTGGATGGCTCCCTGACCAGCGGCCAGGGCCTGAGGATCCTGCTGGATGACGGCAGCCGCGTTGTCTTCCGCCTCTCCGGCACCGGCACCCAAGGCGCCACCCTGCGGCTGTACCTCGAGAGCTATGTGCCCAGCAGCGGTGATCTGAACCAGGATCCCCAGACCGCCTTGGCCGACCTGATCACTGCAGCCGATGCCCTGGCTGAAATCAAGACCCGCACGGGCATGGACCGCCCGACCGTGATCACCTGATCAGCCCTAACCCCGTGCCGTTGGAGCGCCAAACCAGCGCTCCTCCAAGTTTTTGATGGCGACATAGAACGGCGGAACCACCCCAAGCGACAGCACCGTGGCGACCAATAGGCCACCAAAGATCACGGTGCCGAGGGACTGCTGGCTGTTGGCTCCCGCCGTGGTGGCCACCACCAACGGGAAGAATCCCGCCAATGAGGCGATGGCCGTCATCAAGATCGGCCGCATCCTCGACTCAGCTGCGGCAATGGCAGCCTCGCCGTAGGACATCCCCGATTCCAGATGCTGCTCGGCGACCTCGACGATCAGGATGCCGTTTTTCGCGGCCAAACCAATCAAGGTCACCAAGCCCACCTGGGCATAGATATTGAGATCAATCGAGCGCAGGGAGAGGAACGCCAAGGCGCCGAGCATCGCCAAGGGCACCGTCATCAGGATGATCACCGGGGTGACGTAGCTCTCGTACTGGGCGGAGAGCACGAGATAGACAAACAACACCCCCAGGCCAAAGACCAACACGCTGGCGCTACCGGCCGAGAGCTGTAGAGCGGCAATCCCCGTAAAGGCATAGCCGATGTTGTTGAAATCAAGGGCCTTGAATTGTTGTTGGATCGCACTGAGCGCCTGACCAGAACTCTTACCCAAGGCCTGAACACCCTGAATCAAGACCGTTCGGTAGAGGTTGTAGTGGCTGATGACCGGCGGTGCACTGGAGAGTTCAGACGAGGCGAACTCCGAGACCTGCACCAACTTGTTGTCGCGGTTGCGTACGTAGTAGCTCAGGATGTTCTCCAACCCCTGGCGACCGGCGGGCTCGGCCTGGACATAGATGTTGCGCACCTGACCGCTCTCGTAGGTCAGACCGGAGTAGTTACCACCCGCCAAAATGGCGATCGTCTGCATGGCCTGCTGAAAGTCGACATTCAGCGCACCCAGAATCGATCGATCGATCTTCAGTCCAAAGGCTGGAGCGCTTGGAACAAACTGGGTATAGAGGTTGGAATAGGCGCCGCTGGCCTGACCCTGGCTGACCAGTTGCTCCGCCAGTTGATCCAACTGGGTGAAGGTATAGGCACCATTACTGAGGTCGTTGAACTGGAAATAAAAGCCCCCTTGCGCCGAAAACCCTGGGATGGCTGGGGGTTGAGAAGCCGCCGCCAGGCCACTGCTGAAGCGGGACAACTTGGCATTCAGGCGATCAACAATCGCCGGGGCTTTGTTTTCGGAGCCTGAGCGCTCATCCAGGGGCTTCAGCCCAAAGAAAAACAGACCTTGATCGGGGCTATTGCCGTTAAACCCAGCACCACTGATCACACTGCCTGCTGTGATGTTCTTCTCCTGCTTGAGCACCTCGGCGATCTGCATGCCCACCTGTTGGGTCTGAGAGAGGGACGCTCCGTTCTGAAGTTGGTAGATCCCCAGGCCATAGCCCTGGTCCTCCTCAGGGATGAAGGCCGTGGGTAGGGCATTGAAGGCAATGGCGGTGGTCACAATCCCAGCCCCCAAACCCATCAAGATCCAACGCCGGCGGTCGATCAGCCAGTGGAGGAGACGCCCATAGCCCTGCTCCAAGCGAGCAAAAAAGGCATTGAAGCGATCAAAGATCAGAGCCAGCCGACTGCCGGCAAAGCCAAACCCCGCAATCCCCACGACATAGGCCAGGGGGCCAAAGGAGGCGGCGCTGAATTTTCCAAAACCCAGCCCAATCACCAGACCAGCCACGGTCCAACGCCAGCCTTCTGGGCGCGGAGGCTTCTCAGTCTTCAAGATCAGCCCCGCCATCATCGGCGAGAAGGTCAGGGCGTTAAACGTCGAGATTGCGATCGAGAACGCGATCGTCAAGGCGAACTGGCGGTAGATGATGCCGATCCCACCGGGATAAAACGCCACCGGCACAAACACCGCCATCAGCACCAGCGAGGAAGCAATGATCGCTCCGATCAATTCGCCCATGCATTCGAGGGCGGCCTGACGCGGTTTCATTCCCTGCTCAAGGTTTTTGGCCACCGCTTCAATCACGACAATGGCGTCATCCACCACCAGGCCCGTGGCCAAGACCAGGCCCAGCAAGGTGAGTTGATTGATCGAAAAACCAAAGGCCTTCATGAAGGCAAAGGTGCCCACCAAGGAGATCGGAATCGCCAGGCTCGGAACCACCGTGGCGCGCCAGTCCTGCAGGAACAGAAAGAGGATCACCAGCACCAACACAATCGCCAAGCCCAGGGCATCGGTGACCCCTCCAACGGCGGACTCAATGAACTGCCCGACGTTGTAGATCTGCTGCACCGTCACCCCCGGAGGAACCTGAGCGCGGAACTGATCCATCAGGTTCACCACCGCCTCGCTCACCTGCAGGGCATTGCTCTCGGGGGTCTGATAAACGCCGACGGTGATCGCGGGGTAGCCATTGATATCACTCCCTTCCGTCGCAAAGGTGTTGAAGCCATAGGTGGCTTCTCCCACGTCCTGCAAGCGCAGCAGATTGCCCTGGGGAGAGCGACCAACGATCAACTGGTTGAGCTGATCAACCGAGACCAAGTTGCCATTGTTCTCCACCAAGATCGGATAGGTGAAGAGCTGATTTCCCCCCGCCGGTGGACCACCGACCAGGCCGCCAATGGCGACGGAGTTCTGACTGCGAACAGCCGAGACCACCTGATCAGCGGTCAGCTGGTTGGCCGTGAGCTTGTTCGGATCGACGAACAGCCAAAAGGCCGGGTTACTCCCGCCAAACAAGGTCGCTTGGGCAACCCCTGGAATGCGCTCCAGCTGGTAGTAGAGCTGCTCGTAGATCAGGCCATTGAGATAGGCGCGATCGAACTGCCCCTCCGAGGAGGAGACCTGATAAGCCAACAGGATCGAGGGGGTCGTTTGGATCACCGAGACCCCCGTGTTGCTCACCTGCGATGGCAATTGGGGCATCGCCAAGGACACCCGGTTTTGCACATTGACCTGGTCAATGTTGATGTCAGTGCCTTCGTCAAAGAAGACATTGACCGTGCTGGCACCGGTGTTGGTCGTCAGCGAGGAGATGTAGGCCGCTCCCGGCACGCCGTTGATCTGCTGCTCGAGAACGTTGGTGACCGCCTGCTCCGTCACCAGGGAGTTCGCCCCGCTGTAGTTCGCCGTGACCTGGATCTGCGGTGGGGCGATGTTGGGAAGGTTCTCGATTGGCAGGGTGGGAATCGCAATCAGTCCCACCAGCACGATCAAGATGCTGCACACCGTGGTGAGCACCGGGCGCTTGATAAACCGATCCGAGAGCGACATCGCAGCTGCTCCCTAGGGCTTGCTGGCCGGAGCGATGGTCACGGGCAAACCCGTTCGCAGCAGAGCCGTGTTGCTGACCACCACCTGATCCCCAGCCTTCAAGCCCGAACGCACGGGGTAGCGGTTGTGTTGGAGATCGCCCAGTTGAACCGACGTCTGCACCACGATTGGCGTCGAGCCGGGCATTGAGGCCAGCCGCTTTTTCTGTTTTTCGGGGACGGTCTTGGAAGCTTTGATCTTGGGCAGGGCCTCCGAGAGACGAACGATCCGATAGACAAAAGGCTGCTGGGCTTGCATCAACACCGCCGACACCGGGACCGAGAGGGACTGCTGGCTTCCGGTGATGATCCGGTTCAAGACGTACTGGCCCGTCTTGAGTTTGCCGGTGAGGTTGGGGAACGCCGCCTTCACCAACACCGTGTTGGGCGAAGAGCTGTTGCCGCTGACGCCGAAATAGGGAGAGATAAAGACCACCTTGCCGCTCCCCTCCACCGGCGGATTGCCCTGGGTGCGCAGCAGAACCTCCTGGTTCAGTGCGACGCGCGAGGCTTCCGTCGCAGGAACATCCATCAACGTCCAGAGGGTGGAGTTATCAACAATCCCGGTAATCGCCTGCCCCTTGCGGACGTAATCGCCGAGCTTCACCGTGTCGAGATCGCCAATCTCTCCATCGATGGGAGAGGTGACGTACTTGTATCCCAGAGTGGCGGCATCGGAGCGCACCCGCTCGGCACTTTGAATCGCCTGGGTGACGTAAGCATCCCGCTGTTTGGTGGAAACAGCGCCCTGTTCATTCAAAAAGACGTAGCGCTCGGCATTAAGGCGGTCCTTGCGCGCCTCGGCCTTGGCCGAATCCAGTGCCGCGGTCTGCTGCACGTTGTCGAGCACCAAAATCGGCTCGCCCGCTTTCACCTTCTGCCCCTGCTTCACCAGGATCTTCACGACCCGGCCATCGGCCTCGGGCCTGAGCGAGACATCGGTGGTCGAGCTCAAGCGACTGATGACATCAATCGATGGATTGAACTCAGCCGAACCAATCGTTTGGACCTGAACGGCCGTCGGCTGGCGTTGGGGTTGCTTGGGCCCACAGCCCACCAACAACAGCAACAACGGCAGGGGAGCCAGCAGGCGCCGCACGACAGTGACTCAGGAATCCGCAACCTAGGGATGCTGAAGGGTTCTGTCCCGCGGATGATGGAGATCGACACCTCATTCGGCGCGGCTTGAGCGATCTCTTCAGCCATCACGGTGAGCAGCTGCGCCAGCACCATGCCCCCCTGGCTGATCGCCTCAGGCCCAGGAGCCTCGACGACTTTCAAGGCCAGGAGGAGATCCTCGGACCCGGTCGACTGCTGCGGCGTGCCATCAATGCCGACCGTGTCGGCAACCTGATTTTTTACGGCCCACCGGGCGTCGGCAAAACCACCCTGGCCCGGATCATTGCGGCCACCACCCGGGCCCACTTCAGCAGTCTCAATGCCGTCCTCGCCGGCGTGAAGGACCTGCGCCACGAGGTCGATGAAGCCAAGCGCCGGCTCGATCAGCACGGCCTGCGCAGCCTGCTCTTCATTGATGAGGTGCACCGCTTCAACAGCGCGCAACAGGATGCACTGCTGCCCTGGGTGGAAAACGGCACGGTCACCCTGATCGGAGCCACCACCGAAAACCCGTTCTTTGAGGTCAACAAAGCCCTGGTCAGTCGCTCACGGCTGTTTCGGCTTCAGCCCCTCGAGAACCGGCACCTGCATCAACTGCTCGAGCGGGCCCTGCGCGATCGGGAACGGGGCTATGGAGAGCGGCCCGTCCAGATCAGTCCTGAGGCCGCAGCACATCTCGTCGAGGTGGCCGGCGGCGACGCCCGCAGCCTGCTCAATGCGCTGGAGCTGGCGGTGGAGACGACGGAGCCCGATGGCGAGGGACAGATCGTCATCACCCTGGCCATCGCCGAAGAATCCATTCAGCAGCGGGCCGTTCTCTACGACAAACAAGGGGACGCCCACTTCGACACCATCAGCGCCTTCATCAAGTCCCTGCGCGGCAGCGACCCCGATGCCGCTCTCTTTTGGCTGGCGAAAATGATCGAAGCCGGGGAGAACCCCCGTTTCATTTTCCGGCGCATGCTGATCTCCGCCGGGGAAGACATCGGCCTGGCGGACCCCCAAGCCGTCGTGGTCGTTGAGGCCTGCGCCGCGGCCTTCGAGCGGGTGGGTTTACCGGAAGGCCTCTATCCCTTGGCCCAGGCGGCGCTCTATCTGGCCTCCACCGAAAAAAGCAACAGCCTGCTCGGCTTCTTTGACGCCCTCAAGAACGTCAAAGCCAGCAACCGCCAGGCGGTGCCGGCCCATCTGCGCGACGCCAACCGCGACGGCAAGGCCTTCGGCGATGGCGTCGGCTACCGCTACCCCCATGCCTACGCCGAGCACTGGGTCGCCCAGCAATACCTACCCAGCGATCTCCAGGGGCAGGTCTTCTGGCAGCCGGGAACCCTGGGTTGGGAAGGGGAGCGCCGCCAACGGCTGCAGCAGCGACGTGCCGCCCAGCTCGCCGCGGCCGTTGAGCATCAGCAGGAGCTGGGCGAGATGCTCAGCAGCGGTCCGGATGACCCCGAGCTCGAGCGCTGGATTCAACGGCAGTCCGGCAGCGAAGGGGAACGCCTCGATCGCCTCCGCCAGGAGCTCTGGGCTGATGCCCCTTGGCAACGGCATGACCGGGTACTCCTGCTCGAGGCCCGCTCCCTGCTCTGGGCCCTCGATCCCCTGCAGTGCTGCCCCGAAGGCGGTGTGGTGATCCACGCCGCCAGCAGCGCCGACCAAACGCGACTGGGCACACAACTGGAGGTTCTCGACAGCCTGGAGCGCCCCCAACTGATCCCAGACCTCAGCGCACTCGAGGGAAGCGGCCAACGCTTCGAATGGATTGCCAGCCGGCATCCGCTCAAACACAGCAGCCCCGAGGAACTCGAGGCCGCAGTTGCCGCCTTCACGGCACTCGCTGCACCGAAGGCCCGCCTGCGCCTGCTCTTCAGCCAGCCCCAGCTGGGTCCCGCGGGAGGACTGAAGCACGCGGGAACGCCCGCCGATGCGTTGGCCGTCCTGCTGGAGAGAGTGATGGCGATCGAGCAGACCATCCTCAGGCCCCAACCCGAGCCCAACGCGCTCGAGGCCGCCCTGATCCAGCAGGGCTGGACCCTGGAGTGGAGAGCGTGGGAGGAACGGCTGGCACTACCGATTAACGAGGGATTGCTCGCCCGTTGGTTTGCAGCGGATGCCCCCTACCGCCAGCAGCTCAGTCAAACGCTCAGCCCAGCTGAGATCGATCGCCTCAAGGCCGAGCTCCAGCAACGCCTGAAGGGGACGCTGCCGCAGTTGCTGGAGCATCGACTCCTCAGCGCTCGCCGTTCGGACTAAGACGACAAAAAAGCCCCGGCATTGCCGGGGCTTTGGGATGGATCAACCGATCCGCTGGATCACCAGAGACCGCGCACGGGCTGCTTGACCGGCTCGGGAGCTTCGGCGGTG
>NZ_JAFMNJ010000042.1:0-11047 GCF_017859255.1 Vulcanococcus sp. DEBay_Sum29NL08_54 | reverse complement strand
ACGCAGAAGCGCCTTGGCGCTGCTGGAGGGTGGTCGTCATGAGTACGGGAAAGAAAGGCTCAACGGCAAGCCGTCAGAGCGGTAGTTAGGGCGACCCAAACGGGTTGCCCCGGGGAATGTAAAGGAAGTTTGCGCGCTTTGTAAAGCGATCTTGCGCAACGCCTCCATGACTGCAGGTAGCCAAGCCCCAAAACCGCTGCTAGGAGTCGCCTGTCACGCCTTCAGCGCCATGCGTCTTCCCCTGCTGCTGCTTGCTGCCGGTCTCCTGCTAGCGGGCTGCCAAGGAGGGGAACGCCGCGATAACGAAGCGCAGATCGAACGCCTGAATCGGCTGGAACTGCGCCTTCAGCAGCTGGAGCAACGGCAAGCCAACCCTGGAGGGGCGGACACCAGTGATCCCACCGGCAAAGCCCCGGCCGGGCCGGTCAAGTCCTTGACCTTCCGGACCGACAGCGCCGATGACCGCCTCAGGATCTACTGGGCAGACGGCAGCACCAGCGATCTGCCCTGCACCAAGGAGCAGGGCACCTGGGCCTGCGGCTAGGCCGCCATCAGGGCCTGCAAGGCCTCAAGCCAGGCCCCCTCGCTCGCCCAACGTTCCCGGCGACAGAGGCTGAAGGCGATGCCCTTCTCGCCGTAAGCCGCCTCATTTATAAAGACAGGCCAGTGGGCCTCGGCAGGAAAACCCAGGGTCAGCGGGTCGAAGCGCCATTCGGCCGGGCAGCCCTGGCCGCCGGGCTGCCAAAAGAGGGCCTGCCCGACTTGCAGCGGCCTCCAGTCCTGACGTTCGAGGGCCGGGTGCACACAGGCGATGGCCTCGCCGGCCGAGTCCCGGGGCAAATCGACACTGCCGCAATGGCGATAGACCTGAAGGCCCGCGGGCAGGCGCAGCTCCCCGGCGGCCGCCTCGGCCAAGACCGCGAAGACCGCCTCGAGCGCCAGCTGGGTTTGCCGCAGGATTGGCGCACTGAGTAGCCCTTGGGCCACAGGCCCCACCTCGATCACCAGGCCGCAGGGCCAACGCTCCACCAAAAAACCCGTCTGGGCAGCATCGGCCTCGTGCAGATAGATCGGTAGCCCCAGCCGAGCCTGAACACCAGCCGCCAGGGCGAGATCGGCGGGACGCCGTCCATAGACCACCAGTGAATTGCCCATGCCGCTGGTGGTGCTGTGCAGGTCAATCGCGACCGCACAGGGATTCGCGCCCGTTGGGGCGAACTGGGCCAGCAGCTCCCGGGCGCGCTGCAGCTCCAAGGGCTGCTGGGTGAGATCGGCCAGCAGATCGGGGGCAAAACAGCGGTTGAGATCGCGATCGATGTAACGGCGATTGGCCGCATGGGCCGCCGGATTACCGAGGACCAGCTGCACAGGCAGCCCAGCGCAGTCGAGGTCCCGGGGCTCCCTGCGCCAACGCTCGAGCAAAGCCGGAGCGTTGCGCTCATTGCCGTGGGTCCCCGCCACAACCAAAACCTGAGCCCGCCCCATGCCCTTTGCTCCAGCCCGCAGCTGAGTCAGCCTGGCAGAAGTCTTCTGAACGTCCATGGCCATCCCCCCTGCCGTGGTGACAGCCGCCCGCAACGGCTGGCAGTGGCAGTGGCAGCAACTGATGGGGGGCCTTGGACCCGCCGATGCCGAGGGGAACTACACCCGTCCCGCCGGAGCCTTTGTCGCCAAACCAGCGCTCCCTCCATCAGCCGGCGAGGCGGGGGCCCACGTGCTGATCGTGGGACGGAGCTGCCCCTGGGCCCACCGGGCTTGGCTCGTCTGGCAGCTGCGGCAACTGCACCAGAGCATTGAGCTGCTGGTGGTGGAGCCCGATCCCAAGGCAGGCCGCTGGCGCTTCAGCGAGCCCTTCCGTGGCTGCCAGACCCTGCAGGAGCTCTACCGAGCCGCTGGGGCAGACCCCAACCAGCGGGCCACCGTTCCGGTCCTGGTGGACAGCCGCTCAGGACGCGTGGTGGTGGGCGAAAGCGCTCGCCTGATGGAACTGCTGAACAGCTGGCCAGCAGCGCAGGACGCCCTCGACCTGGAACCCGCCAACCAGGCTCAGGCCATCGCGCACTGGCGCGAGCGCCTGCAATACAGCGTCAATGACGGGGTCTATCGCTGCGGATTTGCCCGCAACCAAGCGGCCTATGACCGGGCCGAATCAGCGCTCTTTGAGACCTTGAGCGAAGCGGAATCGGTCCTGGCTGACGCCGGCACCTCGCCCTGGCTCTGCGGAGAGAGACCCAGCCTGGCTGATGTTCAGCTCTTCCCCACCTTGATCCGTCTGGAGCTGGTCTACGCCCCCCTGTTTGGGGTCAGCCGTCAGCCGCTCTGGCAACTCCCTGGGCTCTGGGCCTGGAGACAGCGCTTCTTCGCGCTGCCTGGCGTGGCCGAAACCTGCTGCGATCAGGCCTGGCGCAAGGACTACTTCGGCGCCCTGTTTCCCCTCCATCCTTCGGGGATCGTGCCCGCGGGCCCCGCCCTGGCCACACTGGTGTCAGGAACCGTCTCAGCATGAGCGCCGCCGCCGATCCGGTCTTTGAAGGTGTCTATGGCACCTACAGCATCACGGACACGGACCGGCGCGAGGTCCTGGGGTACCGGCTGGCCCTCTTCACGGCGGCGGTGGCCCAGGCCGCACTGCTGATCCAATGGCAGCAGCTCGGTGGAGCGTGGATCTGGCCCTGGCTACTGCCTTTGGCCGCAGGGGTTGGCCTGGCCCTGCGTTGGATTCACATCTATCTGCGCCCCCTGCACCGCGCCCTGCAATGGTTCTGGCTGGCGGGATGCCTGGGCTTCCTCGCCCTGCTGATCAGCGCCGGTCCCCAAGGAATGGCCGACGCACTCAGCACAGACAGCCGCTGGATCTGGGCCGTGGGTCCCTTCTTCGCGGCCCTGGCGGGGATCGGCTTCAAGGAGTTTTTCTGCTTCCGCCGCCCCGAAGCCATTGGCGTGACCCTGCTGCTGCCTCTGGCGCTGCTCGGACGCCTCAGCCATCTGCTCAGCCCTGAAGCCACGGCGACCCTGCTGGCCATCGAGGCGGCGCTACTGCTGGTGCTGACCCTGCGGAAATTCCCGATGGATGCCGCGGCCGACGTGGGCGATAAGAGCGTGTTTGCTTATCTGGAAGCGCAGCGACAGCCCCCCAACTTGTGAGCCTGATCAGCCTGGTGGATGTCCGCAAGGACTTCGGCATCCGCACCCTCTTCGACGGGCTGACCCTGCACATCGGTGAACGCGAGCGCCTGGGGCTAATCGGACCCAACGGCGCCGGGAAGTCCACCTTGATGCGAGTCCTGGCGGGACTCGAGCCCACTGGGAGTGGCAACCGCCGGGTCCTGCCCCAGGCCCGCATCGTCCTGGTGAGCCAGGAGCCGGAGATGGATCCGCAGCGGACCGTGCTCGAGCAGGTCTTTGCTGAGAGCGGCGAGAAGATGCAGCTGCTGCGCCGCTACACCGAGGTCAGCGAGGCCCTCGCCGCGGCCCATGAGCGGGGCGACGACGATGCCGCCCTGCTGGCGGAGCTGGGCCAACTGAATGGACGGATGGACCAAAGCCAAGCCTGGGGCTTGGAGCAGCAAATCCGCGAAGTTCTGCAGCGGCTGGGCATCGGCGACACCCAACGCCGGGTCGGGGATCTCTCCGGCGGCTACCGCAAGCGCCTAGCCCTGGCGGCCGCCCTGGTGGCCGACCCGGATGTCCTGCTGCTGGACGAGCCCACCAACCATCTCGATGCCGACTGCATCCAGTGGCTCCAGGGCTATCTGCAGCGTTTCAGCGGGTCCCTGGTGCTGATCACCCACGACCGCTACGTCCTCGATCAGGTCACCAACCGAATCGTGGAGGTGGACCGCGGCGAGGCCCGCAACTACAGCGGGAACTACGCCTATTACCTCGCCCGCAAAGCCGAAGAGGAGGCAGCGGCTGCCGCCAGCGAAGCCAAATTCAAGGGAGTGCTGCGGCGTGAGCTGGAGTGGCTCAAGCGGGGCCCCCAAGCGCGCAGCACCAAACAAAAGGCGCGCATCCAGCGGATCGAGGCCATGCAGGAGGCCCCCAAGCGCCAGGGGAAAGGGGACCTGAGCCTGACCAGCAACCAGCGGCGGCTCGGGAAGCGAGCGATCGAAGCCGAGGCGGTGCTGGTCTGGGCCAGCGAGGAGGCCCAAAACAGCGGCCAGACGCCGCTGTTGCGCGACTTCAGCTACGACTTCAGCCCGGAGGATCGGATCGGGATCATCGGGCCGAATGGCTCCGGCAAATCAACCCTGCTGGATCTGATTGCCGGTCGACGCATCCCCCAGGGCGGACGGGTTGAGCTGGGATCAACCGTGAAGCTCGCCTACTTCGACCAGCACAGCCACACCGTGCTCGATCAGACCGATGCCGCCGGCCGGGAGCGCAAGGTGATCGACATCGTCAAGGAGGCCGCCAGCACTGTCGAGATCGAGGGTTCCACCCTCAGTGCCTCCCAGCTGCTGGAGCGATTTCTGTTTCCTCCGGCGCAGCAACACCAGCCCGTCAGCAAGCTCTCCGGCGGGGAGCGGCGGCGACTGCACCTCTGCCGCCTGCTGATTGAGGCGCCCAACGTCCTGCTGCTCGATGAGCCGACGAACGATCTCGACGTCCAGACCCTGACGGTGCTCGAGGATTTCCTCGAGGACTTCCGCGGTTGTGTCGTCGTGGTCTCCCACGACCGCTACTTCCTCGACCGCACCGTCGATCGCCTCTTCAGCTTCGAGGACGGCCAACTCCAGCGCTTTGAAGGGAACTACAGCAGTTATCTCGAGCGGCAGGCCGCCAGCCGCCCAGCCCCAGCCGCTCCGAGCAGTCCAGCAGAGAAGAAAGCCAAGGAGGCCCCCGCCAAACCGGCCAAGGCCCGGCGGCGCAGCTTCAAGGAAAACCGTGAACTCGAGCAACTGGACGCCAACCTTCCCCTTTGGGAGGCACGCAAGGAGGAACTCGAAGCACTCATGGCTGCAGGAGGCAGCGATTACGCCGCCCTCGAGACCCAGAGCGCAGAACTCTCGAACCTGCTTGAGCAGATCGCCGCTGGGGAAGAGCGCTGGCTCGAGCTCAGCGAGATGCCGAGCTAGGGGCACTGCTGCGCCGGCGGCGATGGGCGTGGGGGGGTAGGTCCGCTGCGCGGCGGGATGGTCTGGCGCTGAGCTCGCACTGCATCACCGGAGTGTCCTGCCCCAGCCAAGGTTGTTGGCGGGCGCGACCCGATTGAGCTTCCGCCTCCTTCATCGCCGTTGGCTTGTAGTCGCTCAGGCTGCGCTGAAGGGCCATCTCATCGCCCATGTGCCGCAGGTAGAGATCCAAGGTCCACTGGATCTGGTTGTGTTCAAAGGCCTCGCAGGCCGCCTGCAGGGACTGAAAACGCTGACTGACCAAGCCGGTCGGAGAGCACTGCTTCCACTCCAGGGTGTCTTCAAAGCTCAGCCCATCACGCCACTGCCTCTGCTCAGACAGATAGCAGTGATGGTCTGGGCCATTGATCCAGAACAAACGACCGGACTCATCCATGAAGTGACGATCGTGTCGCTGCGTGATTCGCGCCATCTGGAAGCCCATCACTAGCCCTCTGCTAGCCAGAGTCCTGCGATCGGACCGCGAAGAAAACAGAAAGCCGAAATCAGAACCCGATCACAATTGGCTCCGCATCCGCCAGACACCCCGTATGGTGTGCAGCGACGTCGAGCAGCCTGATCTCTCCGGCCTCATTGCATGAACACGATCGACGAGCACATCGCTAAGGACAAGTCCGAGATCGAAGCGGCCAAAGCTGCTGGTGATCAAGGCAAAGTGCGCCACCTTGAGGACGAAGTGAAAGGCCTCGAGGAGTACAAGGCCCACCACCCCGAGGACAAAAAAGACCCCTCCCCGATGGAGGTCTACTGCGACCTGAATCCCGACGCCCCTGAGTGCCTCGTCTACGACGACTGAGTCTCTAAGCGTTCAGCAGTGAGCCGGTGGAACTTCGTTTCTCTGGCTCACACCCCCAGCTCTTTCCAGACCTTGGCCAAGAGCTGATCCAAATTTTTTGATGTCGCTGCTGAGATATCCAGCACCGGTTGGCCGCAGTGGTCGCTGACCTGTTGGATCCTCTCCTCGAGCTCATCCTCGAGCAACAACTCGGTTTTGTTGAGGGCGACCAGACAGGGCCGCTCGTCCAAGCCATTGCCATAGGCGGCCAGCTCCTGCTGCACCACCTGGAAATCGTGCAGGACGTCCTCTGAGCTCGCATCCACAAGGTGGATCAAGAGACGGGTGCGCTGGATATGACGCAGGAAGTCATGGCCCAGTCCAGCCCCCTGGGCTGCCCCGGCGATCAAGCCAGGGATATCAGCAAAGACCGTGCCATCACCACTGGGGCGGCGCACCACCCCCAAGTTGGGAACCAGGGTTGTGAAGGGGTAGTCGGCAATTTTGGGCCGGGCTGAAGAGAGCACCGAAATCAGGGTGCTTTTGCCGGCATTCGGCAAACCGATGATCCCCACCTCGGCCAAGAGCTTGAGCTCGAGCTGCAGCAACCACTCCTCGCCGTCGCGTCCCTCGGTGAACTTCTCGGGGGCGCGGTTGCGGTTGCTCAGGTAGTGGGCGTTGCCCAGGCCACCACGGCCTCCGACGGCCACGAGCAAGCGCTGGTCCTTCTCCGTGAGGTCTCCCAGAAGGATGTGGGTTCGGGCATCTCGGACCTCCGTTCCGCAGGGCACCTTGATGACCAGGGGAGAACCGCTGGCTCCAGTGGCCTTGTTCGGCCCACCGCGACGACCGTCATCGGCGGCAAAGAGCCGCTTGTATTTGAAGTCCAGCAGGGTTTGCAGGTTGGGGTCGGCCTCGAGCCAGACATCACCACCGCGACCGCCATCCCCACCGGAGGGACCGCCGGCAGGGACGTACTTCTCACGGCGAAAAGCGGCAATCCCATCGCCGCCGCGTCCTGCCTGCAGTGAGATCCGGGCCTGATCAATGAATTGCATTTGACCAACCCTAAGATCGGGCCGCCGTGAGGCCGGTTCTTGGCAGAGGTTCGCTTCCAGCAGGTCAGCAAGACCTACCCACCGCGGCGGGGCAGTGCAGCGGTTGAGGTCCTACGGCAGCTGGATCTCTCCATCCGTGATGGCGAGTTCTTAGTTCTCGTCGGACCCTCCGGCTGCGGCAAAAGCACGCTGCTGCGCCTCCTGGCCGGACTGGAGAGCCCAAGCGGCGGTGAAATCATCGTGGGCGGTCGCCGGGTGACCCACCTGCGCCCCTCCCAGCGGGATGTGGCGATGGTCTTCCAGAGCTACGCCCTCTATCCCCACCTGAGCGTGGCGGACAACATCGGCTTTGGCCTGCGCCGGCAGCGCCAACGCACGGGCCTTCAGCAACTTCAAGACGGCCTCCATCGGGCGGGACGGACTCTGCCCCAGGCGCTACGGATTCCCTCCAGCCGAGAGCAGCGCATCGAAGCACGCATCCAAGAGGTCGCGAGCACCCTGGAGCTGGAGCATCTGCTGGAGCGGATGCCCAAGGAACTCTCCGGCGGGCAAAAACAACGGGTCGCCCTAGGGCGTGCCATCGCCCGTCAACCGTCCGTCTTCCTGATGGATGAACCCCTGAGCAACCTGGATGCCAAGTTGCGAACGGGAACCCGCGCCCAGATCGTCGAGCTTCAGCGCCGTCTGGGCACCACGACGGTCTACGTAACCCACGACCAGGTGGAAGCGATGACCATGGGCCATCGGATCGCCGTCTTGAACCGCGGTTGCCTGCAACAGCTCGGGACACCGGCGGAGCTCTATCAATGGCCCAGCAACCTCTTTGTGGCGCAATTCATCGGTAGCCCCGCCATGAACCTGCTGCCCGTCAACGTTGCCGGCAAGGGTCAGCTGCAGCTGGGGAGCCGGCGTTTTCTCCCGGAAGGTCCCAGCGGGGATGCCCTCCTGCACTGGCAGGAGGCTGGGGGCAGCGAAGCCCTCACGGGAGGCCTGCGGGCGGAACACCTGCACTTGGCTCCGGCCACCAACCGCAATCTGCCGGCGGAGGTCTGCCATGTGGAGGGCCTCGGCAATGAACAACTGCTCACCTGCCGCTTGCAGGAGGGAAGCCACCTGGTTCAGCTACGGGCCGATCCCAGCGAACAGCTAACCCCAGGGGAAACGGTTCACCTGGACATCGATCCGAAGGGCTGGCGGTTCTTTGACGCCGACGGAGAAGCGATCCCTCCGGCACCCGAGCCAATCGCCCCGACAGCCAGCGGTCCAGAACCGGTACTGCCATCGCTGGGCTAACCCCTCACTTCACCCAGATCACGCTGCACCCTTGGCCGCCATCCCCCTGGGCGGCGTCCGTAACCCGCTCCACATAGGGAACGCTGGAGAGCCACTCCCTCAGTCCGCGTTTGAGCTTGCCGGTGCCGATTCCGTGGATCACCCAAACCGGACCGTTGGCTCCGCGCAGGTGTTCTTCCACGGCGGACTCGGCTTCATGCACCCGCATGCCCCGGACATCGATGGTGTTGCGCTCCGTGCGCACCTCAGGACCTCGACTGGCGGGATTGCGGCGACTGCGGATCGAGACCTGGGCTTGCGGCGGCTCGGGCTTCTCGCCCTGAAGTCCCTCAATGGCGGAGAGCTCCAGGTTCAGGCGCATCACCCCGCAGCGGACACTGAGCTCCCGGCCGTCTTCACTGAGGGAGAGGACCTCACCTGCCTTGCCGAGGGAGAGGACCCGCACGCGATCGCCAACCTTGGGGAGCCAACCCTTGTGGTCACGGCGCTCCGGCAGGGGGCGATGCTGTTGCTCCAGCTGCTTCAGCTGCTGCCCTGCCCGGCGAGCTGATTCACCCAGTTCACTGCTGCCTGTGCCACGGCCATGGCGGAGACGTCGAATGATGCGGCGCACCTCCTTTTGGCCATCACGGATCGAGCGCTCCAGTTGCTCGCGGCGCTGCTCCTGCAGCTCAGCGCTCTGCTCCTTCTGCTGCTGCCAGCGCATGAGGAGCTCCTCATGCAAGAGCTCGGTTCTCGCCAGCAGGGCAGCCGCTTCTTCGGCCGCCTCCTGTTGCCGTTGACGTTGGCTCTCCAGCCCCGCAATCACTTGATTGAGTTCCCCTTCTCCCCGGGGAGCCAGCAGGGCCTGGGCCGCTTCAAGGACACCGCCGTCCAAACCCAGTCGGGTGGCGATGGCCAGGGCATTACTGCGGCCAGGGATGCCCCACTGCAGGTGATAGGTCGGCGAGAGGCTCTCGACGTCGAAGGCGACGGAGGCATTCTCAAAGCGCGGGTCGTCGTACTTCAGGGCTTTCAGCTCCCCGAAGTGGGTCGTGGCAATGGTCAAACGAGCCCGATCCGCCAACTGCTTCAGCAGGGCGATGGCCAGCGCCGTCCCCTCGGTGGGATCGGTGCCGGCACCCACCTCATCGAGAAGCACCAATTGAGCTCCGGCCTGGGTCGCCAGATCGCTACCGGCGGCAGGCAGGGCCTCCAGGATCCGAGCAATCCGGCGCACATGGCCACTGAAGGTCGAGAGGTTCTGCTGGAGGGACTGCTCATCGCCAATGTCCGCGAGGACCTGCTGACACCAGGGCAAACGCGGCGACCCTTTGCAGGGCACAAACAAGCCCGCCCGGGCCATGAGGACCGCCAGGCCAACGCTTTTGAGGGTCACCGTTTTGCCGCCGGTGTTCGGGCCGGTGATCGCCACCACCCGCAGGCTGCTCTCCACGCGGACGCTCACGGGAACGACCGTTCGGCCTCCCTGGCGACGTTCTTGCCAGAGCAAGAGCGGATGCCGCAGCCCCTCCAGCTGAAGCGGCGCCAGGGGATCGGCCTCCAGCTCGGGGCGCACAGCCCCCAGCCAAGCGCTGTATCGGGCGCGGGCCAGGGCCAGATCCAGCTGAATCAGGACCTGCTGCAGGTGCTCGAGCGCCGGCTGCTCTTCTCCCACCAGGGCGCTGAGCTCCTGGAGCACCGCCCGCTCCGCCTCGCGCTCCTCGCCTTCCAGCTGCCGGATCCGGTTGCCCAGGGGGATCACCGCCTGGGGCTCGATAAAGACGGTGTTGCCGGAGGCGGAGCTGTCGTGCACCAGGCCCGGCAACTGACTGCCGGCGCCCGCCTTCACCGCCAAGACCGGCCGGCCATTGCGCTCGGCGACCACCGTGTCTTGGAGGAGCGCGGCGTAACGACGAATCAGCTCATTCAGACGATCACGGCGCTCCATCCGCACGGAGGCGAGCTGACGACGCAGGCCCGAGAGGGGAGGGCTGGCGCGATCCGCCACACGCCCCCCGTCCTCAATGCAAAAGCGCAGGCGCTGCTCCAGCTCAGGCAGGGTGCGTAGGGGCTCCACCAGGGCAGTCGTCACCGGCCGCAGCTCGGGATCGTCGATCTGCCGGCGCAGGCGCCGGGCCGCAGCCAAGGTGGTCGCCACGGCCAAGAGGTCATCACCGCTGGCTACGCCCCCCTTGGCACAGAGCTGGAGGGTGTGATCCAGATCAGCGGCACCCTGAAAGCTCAGCCCCCCTTCGATCAGGCCATCCAGCGCCAGCAGCTCGGTCGTCTCCGCCAGCCAGCCCACGCTCTGCTGACGGGTCGTGGCCAGGGGCAACCGCGCCGCCACGACGCGACCGGCGGCGGTGCTGGCGAAGCTGGAGACGTGTTGGGCCAGCCGCGGCCACTCCAGCAGCTCCAGGGCCTCCTGTTGGATGGGCGCGTGCAGCTCAGCCGTCACGAGTAGGTCAGAGGTATCGGCTCGGCTCCGATATTGGAGGGCAGCCCGCCGGCGGGCTCATAGAGCATCTCCAACCAGTTCCCTTCTGGATCCTGCATATAGAAGGAGGCCGTGCCGTCGCGGTGGTCATGCACCGGACCGCAGGAGTGCCCCTTGGCCAGCAGCTGCTCCCGCACCTGATCCACTTCAGCGCGGTTCTGGACGTGAAAGGCGAAGTGGGGGCCTGCCGCCTTGTAATCCGGGCTAAGCAGGGCAATGCCCTCACCGGTGGGCCACTGGACATAGCACCAGTCCTCGGCTTCCCAGGTCAGCCGCAAGCCCAAATCGAGATAGAAACGCTTGGCCC
>NZ_JAFMNJ010000041.1:0-11379 GCF_017859255.1 Vulcanococcus sp. DEBay_Sum29NL08_54 | reverse complement strand
CCGGGAGATGGTTCGCCTTGAAGTGGAAGTCCGCAGACTGCGGTACGGCTACTGATGCCCTCGGAGCGAAGCGCCTCAATGGCTTCAGACACCGCCGATGACGATGGGCTGATCAGCCGCTGATCTGCGGCTAGAAGGTCAACAGCGAAGGTCTGTCCATGGTTGGTGCACTCCTGAACTGGACGTCGTTGGTTGGACTCTTCCTCGTCTTCTACGGCCTGGCCACCGCTCCTTTATCGATCGCCCAGATCTTCTTCACTCTCCAGCGCGGAGCTGACTGGTCACCCGCTGTCCTCGCAAAAGCAGCCCTGGTCGTTCTGCAAGCGGTCGGGCGCTTTCTGATGTTGCCGCTCTGCGGGGTGCTGCTCTTCTTTCAGGGCTGGCGTCTTGACCCCGTTCTTCAGTTGAGCCTGTTCCTCTTGGTCTTCGGGGTCGTTGCGGAGTCACTGCCGAGCATCGTCTCCGATTACTCCAAGTGGAAACATCGCCCCTAAGACTTTGTTTTAGCCGATTGCCCCGCGCAATCAAGCGATGACCCCTCTCATTCAGTGAGATGAAGACATCTAAGTAGCCGTCATCCATCAAGATCTGAAGGCTTGAGCGGCTCCGATACCCACGCTCTCTTGCTGCCGCTGCAATGCTCTTTATCGGCACTAGCTGACTGAATCCTGTGTCTAAACCAGCCTAGGAACTTCGGCCCTGACACTAGACAAGCTGCGGGCCTTCGGATGACCCGAAACAAGACCAGCAGATAGAACCCGACGAGGGAGCATGGGAAAACGGCTTAATAGACCTTAATCAGTTAGCGAGAGAAGCGGATTGCCTACTCAATCTCTATGCGTATGTCGCGATTGGGAGGTGCTGCCGACAACGCTGATACAACCACTGAATCAGTTAATGGTGCTCCACTTTCTTGTGAGTTAGTCTTGAATCTCCATGTGATATCAAACGACGCTCTTGTCTTGAATTCTTTGTCGTAAGTAACACTGGCTCCAATGAGAGTGGAGCTATCGATCGCATACGATAAGCGACCAAGTACACCAGATCCATCAGACTCCTCTTCGGCAGGATTGAGCTGCAGGTAGTACCCAATGGACGCCTTTAAATTGGGATTCAAGTGGCGACCTATGTTGATCCCAAGCGTGGTCAGCTCGTCAACTTGATATGAGTCATCAAGTTTATGCTGGGTTTCGGATGCAGGCAGTAAAGCGTAGGCATCCAAAGCAAGCTTTTCCGAAATAGCCTCGACATTAATGCCAACCTGCTGAAACAAGAATGTCTTTTCGCCGCCAATATTAGTCCCACTATTTATTCCGCTGCTGGTCACAGGTCGAGTGTCATAGCCAGCGTTCAAGCCATACATCCAATTGCGATCGCCATTCAGCCAACGTAGTCCAAGTCGTGATGATGACGAGATTGCGGACCCTGAAATGGTCGTATTTACAACACTCGAGATCTCGCCAACGTCGGGAAAGTTGACGTTGCCTTGTATATCAGCAAACAACACACTGTTCTTTGTTTTGAGCAATGGAAGGAAAGCTCCGATGCCTGCCATGTTTGGCGTGCCAGCACCCTGGCTTCGTGCCTGGATGCCGACTTGAGGTTTGACGATCTCCTTGAGGCTGATGCTCATCACCCCAAGGTCCTCAGCTGACCCTTGATCTACGACAGGCTCGGCATTAACCGAAGGGAGAGTCGAAAATGCACAAACCGTTGCAGCCGCAGCGCAAAAGGGTCTTTTGAGGGACATCGAAGGTTTCCCTCGCGACTTATTTGTTCTACCTTCCCCGATTACCAGCTTGTTTCAGCTACTTAAAGACCAGCTTGCTGGGTGGAGCAGAACGTGCGCTGAGGGGTGTTGTTGAGGGAGCTATGGCACTCCCCGGCTCGGACGGCGCTTTCTTTAGTGCGGCTCCAGCTCGGTTATGTCGCGCTGCTTGGCCCAGGCTTCACGTCGTGCGTCCATACAGAAGCTTCAAGTGCAGGGCGGCGGGTCGCCAGGTCCGTAGGAGGAGTGCGTGTAGATGTCGGCGTTGGCGGGTGCAGCGATGCCGATGCCGGCAAGGGTTGCGAGGAGGGTGGTTTTCACTTGCGGTGACTCAGAGGGCTACCGCTCCGCCCTTGTGGCTTCTGAAATCAGGCGCTGAACCCTGTCCAGCACTGACTCATTACTGAGCCTGGATCCCAAACGCTCCACCAGCAAAGGGAAGGCCAGCGGCCCGGGCCGTTGGGTGCGCTCCATCAGCCATTCACTGGAGGCCATTCGCTCCAGTGCCGCGCGCAAGCGTTGCGTCTCGAGTTGCTCCTCCAGCACCTCACGGCGGGCCTGCTCCAGCAGCAGGTGATCCGGCTCGTGTTTTTGAAAGACGTCAAAGAGCAGGGCGGCGCTGATCTGCAGTTGACCGCCGGTTTTGTTCTGTCCGGGCATGGCCTGGGTGACCAGGCCGCTGACCTGGGCAATGGAGCGAAAGCGGCGGCGGCAGAGCTCTGAGAAGTTCAGGGCCTGCTCCAGGTCGGCGTCCAGGTTGGCGACGTCGAGCAGCTCATCGCCATGGAGCTCAATCAGCTCGTCAAAGGGGTAGCGCTTGGGGGCAAGCAGCTCAAAGCCGTAGTCGTTGATCGAGACCGTGACCGTGCTGGGCCGGTAACGGGCCAGGCGCCAGGCCCAGAGAAAACCAATGCCTTCATGGACAAAGCGCCCTTCGAAGGGGAAGACGAAGAGATGGCTGCCCTCACGGCTCGAGCACACCTCCAGCAGGATCTGCTCCCGCCTGGGGATCCGTGAGAGATCAGCCTGGCGCCGCAGCAGTGGTTCCAGCGCCCGTAATTCCGGTGTGTCGAGCTCCGCTTCATCGCTCAGGCCCTGGGCACAACGATCGACCTCCTCCCGCAGGTGTTCGCTCAGCAGATCAGAGAGGGCCATCTGTCCTCCGGCCCAGGCTGGAACCGTGGAGCTCTTGCGGCTGGTGGCCTTGACCTGAGCAGTCATCTCACGCAGGCGCACGAACTCGAGTTGCCGCCCGGCAAAGAAGAAGACATCGCCCGGTTTCAGCCGTCCGATGAAGGCCTCTTCCACATGACCGATGACAGCGCCCCGTACAAACCGCACGGTGACGGAGCGATCCGCGGTGATCGTGCCGATGTTGAAGCGGTGATGGCGGGCGATGGTCTTGTCGAGCACCCGGTAGCGATAGGGCTGGCCCGCTTCTGCCGGCTCATCGCTGTCTGGCCTGCAGCGCACCAACTTGCGGTAGCGGGGGTAGGCCCCAAGGCATTGGCCCCCGTGCTCGAGAAAGTCCAGGCACCACTGCCACTGAGCGTCACTGAGGTTGCGGAAACTCCAGCTGCTGCGAACGGTCGCGAGTTCTTGCTCGGGCTCAAACCCCGGGCCGCAGGCCCGGCTGACCAGATGCTGAAGCAGGACATCGAGGGGGAGTTCCGGTGGTTTGCGGTGTTCCACCAAGCCACTGGCCAGGCCCCGGCGCATGGCACTGACCTCCAGCAGCTCCAAGGCGTTGGTGGGCATGAACAGCACCTGCGACGTCCCACCGGGGCAGTGGGCGCTGCGCCCGGCCCGCTGCAGCAGCCGCGCCAGATTTTTGGCACTGCCGATCTGCACCACCCGCTCCACCGGCTGGAAGTCCACCCCCAGGTCCAGGGAGCTGGTGCAGACCACCCAGCGCAGATCCCCCGCCTTGACGGCCGCTTCGATGGCCTCCCGTTCCGTGCGATCAATCGCGCTGTGGTGCAGGGCCAGGGCGTCCTCCATCTCCGGGCAGGCGAAGCGCAGGCACTGGTGCCAGCGCTCGGCCTGGTTGCGGGTGTTGGTGAAGAGCAGCGTGCTGATGGCGGGATCGAGTCCCGCAATTAACTCCTCGTACATCCGCAGTCCGAGGTGGCCCCCCCAGGGGAATCCGTCGATCTGCTCGGGCAAGAGGCTGCGGATGGCGGTCTCCCGCTGCAATTGCGCCGAGACGATCAGGGGCTTGCTGCCTGTTGCCCCAAGGGCTGCCTGAGCTGCCTCCTCCAGGTTGCCGATCGTCGCGCTGATCGCCCAGGTGCGCAGTGCGGGGCGTTGCTGCCGCAGCCAACTCAGGCAGAGCTCACACTGGCTGCCCCGTTTACTGCCCATCAGCTCATGCCACTCGTCAATGACGACGGCCTGAAGCCCCTCGAATAACGCCGGTGCCTTGGGGTTGGCCAACAGCACACTCAGCGATTCCGGCGTGGTGATCAGGATTTGCGGTGGGGTGCGCAGCTGCTTGCTGCGCTCATAGGTCGCCGTGTCGCCATTGCGGATTCCGACACGAATCGGCCAGCCCATGGCCTCAATCGGTTGCTCAATCGCCAGGGCCAGATCCCGCGAGAGGGCCCGCAGGGGCGTGATCACCAGCAGGCGCAGGCCCTTGCCTTGGCCTGGCTCCTGGAGCATCTCGGCGATGGGCCCCATCACGGCGGCGTAGGTCTTGCCTGAGCCGGTCGGCACCTGCAGCAATCCGCTCTGGCCCTGGAGGTAGGCGTTCCAGACCTCCTGTTGAAAGGCCATGGGTGACCAGCCTTGCTGCTGGAACCAGGCTTCGATCGGCTGAAGCGCGCTGGTCATCGCCCCTCCATCAAGGCCAGGGCACTGGCGACGCTGTCGGCCTCAGAGGCGGGTTTGTCTTGGCGCCAGCGACTGATGCGCGGGAAGCGAACCGCCAGGCCGCACTTGTGACGTTTGGAGGGTTGCAGACCTTCGAAGGCCAGCTCGAAGACCAGGGTCGGCTCGACCGCTCGAACCGGACCAAAACGCTCGGTGGTGTGGGCCCGGATCCAGCGATCCACTTGCCGAATCTCGCCATCGTCGAGGCCCGAGTAGGCCTTGGCGAAGGTCACCAACTCGCCCTCGTCATTCCACAGCCCAAAGCTGTAATCGGTGTAGAGGTTCGCTCGCCGACCACTCCCGGATTGGGCGTAGAGCAGGACGGCATCGAGGTGGAAGGGTTCGAGCTTGTGTTTCCACCAGTGCCCGCGCTTGCGACCCACGAGGTAGGGGGAGGGTTTCGCCTTGAGCATCAGCCCTTCGGCCCCTTTCTCCCGCGCTTGCTCCCGCAGGGGCTCGAGCTCGCTCCAGCCCTTGAGGGCAGGGGTCTCGGAGAGGCGTAAGCGTGACCGCTCCTCGCCGTGCGCTCGGGCGTCGCTCCAGCGTTGAACCAGCGTTTCCAACTGCTCACGGCGCTCCTCCAGCGGCGCCTGCCGTAGATCACATCCCTCCAGCTCCAGCAGGTCGTAGGCCATGAAGGCCGCTGGGCACTGCTTTTGCAGGGTCCGGCTCGGGGCCTTGCGTCCGAGGCGCCGCTGCAGGGTGGCAAAGGGTTCTGGGGCTGGGGCCTCGGCCTGCCAGATCAAGACCTCCCCATCGAGCACCGTTCCCTGCGGCAAGGTCTCAGCGAGGCTGATCAGCTCCGGAAAGGCCTCATTGATCAGGTCCTCGCCGCGGCTCCAGAGACTGCAACCGCCACTGCGGTGGATCAGCTGACCGCGGATGCCGTCCCACTTCCACTCCAGTTGCCACTGGTCCGCAGGGGTCTGCTGGATCTGCTCGAGTTCGATTGGGCTGGCGAGGAAAAACGGATAGGGCCTCGCCGCCAGGGCATCGCCATCACTCGCGGCTGCGGTCAGCGCGGTGAAGCTCTCAGCCGAGGGTGTGAACCCGCCCATCAGGCGATGGGCGATGAGGGCTTCATCGAGATCGGCGCTGCGGGCGACGCCGCGGGTCACCAGCCCGGTCGATACCCCGACGCGGAAACCACCACTGAGCAACTTGTTGATCAACAGGAGCTCGTTGTTGGGCAGGGTTTGCCAGCAGCCAATCACCGCGGCCTCCTGCTCCTCCCCCTCCGCTGCAGCCAGTTTCGGGAGGACCTGCTCCATCCAGTCCCCCAGGCTTCTCTCTGGGGCCTGCCTTGGTGGATCCGTTTGGTGTTGGCCCCAAAGCAGGGAGACCGTTTCGGCCGAATCCCCCACCTGGTTGCTGCAGGCTTCGAACAGCCAATCCGGCAGCGCCAGGGCCTTCAGGCAGATTTCGCGCAGGCGCCGGCCGGTGATTAAGCGCTTGCGGCGCTTGCCCAAGAGCAGGGCCAGGGCCCAGGCCCCATCAGCCGGAGGAGCCGAGCGGAAATAGGTCTCCAGGGCCTCCAGCTTGGCTGTGGTGCTGCTTGTGCCATCGAGTTCAGCGAAGAGTGCGGAGAAGGCCTTCATGGCGTCTCCTCCTCATCGAAGCGTTCGGCTTCAAAGGCCCCCTCGAGGGGTTCAGCGCTGATGCCCTCCACCTCCTTGAGGTAGCGCGAGAGCACGGCGCTCTGGCCATGGGTCACATAGACCTGCTGGGCTTGGCTCTCCTGAACGGTTCGCACCAGTCCGGACCAGTCGGCGTGATCGCTCATCACGAAACCGCGGCCATAGCCCCGCCGGCGCCGTGCTCCCCGTACGGCCATCCAGCCGCTCACAAAGCCGTTCTGGGCCTTCGCCAAGCGACTCAGCCCCCGGCTGCGGTGGGCCGCCGGCGGCGCAATCACCAGGCGTCCCGCGAGGGATTCATCCTTGGGCAACTGGGAGAGAGCCATCGTCGGTGGCATGGCAACCCCCGCCTCGCGGTAGGGCGCCATCAGTCGATCGACGGCGCCATGGAGCAGCACCGTCTCCTCGATGCCGAGTCGCTGCAGCTCGGCGAGCACCCGCTGTGCCTTCCCAAAGGCGTAGCAGAAGAGCACCGAAGGCTTGTCCGGCGCGCCGCGCCACCAGTTGACGATTTCACGGGCCACCTCCGCCCCGCTTTGCCAGCGGTAGATGGGAAGGCCAAAGGTGGCTTCGCTGATGAAGACGTCGGCCTGAACGGACTCGAAGGGTGCGCAGCTGGGGTCGGCGCAGCGCTTGTAGTCGCCGCTGACCAGCCAGCTCTCTCCGCCGGCCTCCAGTCGGATCTGGGCGCTGCCGAGCACGTGTCCTGCCGAGTGAAAGGAGACCCGAGCGTCGCCAATGCGGTTCAGGTCCCCGTAGCCCACCGGCAACAGATTGATCTCGGCCCCCAGCCGCTCCCGCAGGATCCCCTCACTCGAGGCCACGGCCCAGTACTCCCCACATCCCGGCCGGGCGTGGTCGGCATGGGCATGGGTGATGAGGGCCCTGGGGACTGGCCGCCAGGGATCGATCCAGGCACCAGCTGCCGCGCAGTACAGCCCTTCTCGGGTGAGCTGCAGCAGGCCGCCTGGGGCGAGGGGCATGGGCGCTGGCGGGCGTCATCGGCCTGAATCATGACCACCCAGCTCCCAGCACCGCGTTTTCTCGCTAGTCAGGGGGGACCCCCTGCTGCCCTGGCATGGCCCTGCAAGCGTTTCGTGATGAGCTGGCCAGCACTGCTGCTGCCCTGGCAGCCCCGGGAACTGGACTCTTGGCGGCGGATGAATCCACCGGAACCATCGGCAAGCGTTTTGATGCGATCGGACTGGAGAACAGCGAGGAGAACCGGCGCGCCTACCGCAGTCTTCTGGCCACCACCGAGGGCCTCAGCGAGCACATCTCTGGCGTGATTCTGTTCGAAGAAACCCTCTTTCAAGACAGCACGACTGAGGCCGGTGGGGGACCGATTGTCGAGTTGTTCAAGGCCCAGGGCATCGTTCCCGGGATCAAGGTCGATCAGGGGGTGGAGCCCTTGGCCGGCGGCTTAGAGGGCGAGTCCTGGTGCACCGGCCTGAAGGGCTTGGCGGAGCGGGCAGCGCGCTACTACGAACGCGGTGCGCGCTTTGCGAAGTGGCGGGCGGTGCTGCAGATCAGCTCCCATGGCTCACCATCGGAGCTCTCCGTTAAAGAGAACGCCTGGGGATTGGCCCGCTATGCCCGCACCGTTCAGGAGCAGGGCCTGGTGCCGATCGTGGAGCCGGAGATCCTGATGGACGGTGAGCACGACATCACCACGACCGCCGCGGTCCAGGAATGGGTGTTGCGCACCACCTACGAAGCCCTAGCGGTCAATGGGGTCTTTCTTGAGGGCAGCTTGCTGAAGCCGTCGATGACCTGCGCAGGGGCGGCCTGCCCCCAGCAACCCACGGCCGAAGAGGTGGGTGAATTCACGGCCCGCACCTTGATGCGCACGGTTCCCTCGGCCGTACCCGCGATCCTGTTCCTCAGCGGGGGCCTCAGCGAAGAGGACGCGAGCCTCTGTCTCAACGCCGTGAACCAGGCGGCCTCTGGAGCCCCTTGGCACCTGGGCTTCTCCTATGGCCGGGCCCTCCAGCATTCCTGCATCAAGCACTGGGCAGGATCGGATCTCAAGGCGGGGCAAGCCGCCCTGATGGCCCGGGCCCGTGCCAACGGCGCCGCCAGCCTGGGGAGCTATGTCGCTGGATCCGAACCCTCGGATGACAGCAGCCTCTTTGTGGCGAACTACAGCTATTAGCGGCTCATCTCGAGCATTTTTTGAATCGGTGCGAGGGCCCGCAGGCGCATCGCTTCATCCATCTCGATGCGCGGCTCCATCGACTCCAGGCATTGCCAGAGCTTCTCAAGCGTGTTCAGACGCATGTAGGGGCAGGCGTTGCAGCTGCAGCCATCGGCGCCGGGGACCTCAAAGAACGCCTTGCCTGGAACAGCCTTGCGCATTTGATGCAGGATTCCTGGTTCCGTCAGGACGATGAACTCCTGGGCTGCACTGGCTTCGGAACGCCGTAGCAGGGCGCTGGTGGAGCCGATGAAGTCGGCGTGGTCCAGGAGGTGCTGCTGGCACTCCGGATGGGCCAGCACCTCTGCCTTGGGGTGATCCAGTTTCAGTTGCAGCAGGCCCTGCTCGCTGAAGGTTTCGTGAACGATGCAGCTACCCGGCCAAAGGGTGAGTTCCCGGCCGCTCTGGCTCTGGACCCAGCGCCCCAGGTTCTGGTCCGGCGCAAACAGGATCGGTTGATCAGCGG
This sequence comes from Vulcanococcus sp. DEBay_Sum29NL08_54, assembly GCF_017859255.1. NCBI lineage: Bacteria > Bacillati > Cyanobacteriota > Cyanophyceae > Synechococcales > Synechococcaceae > Vulcanococcus > Vulcanococcus sp. DEBay_Sum29NL08_54. The sequence continues at coordinate 2,437 of NZ_JAFMNJ010000041.1, read as the reverse complement.
GGAGCTGATTCACCAGATCGACGGCATTGCTGCTGGTGCAGATCAGGTCGCTCTGGGCTTTGACTGCAGCCGAACAGTTGATGTAGCTGACCACCAGGTGGTCGGGATGCTCGGCCCGAAACTGGGCGAAGCCATCGGCTGGGCAGGCATCCGCCAGGGTGCAGCCCGCCTCCAGGTCCGGCAGCAGCACGGTCTTCTGGGGGCTGAGGATCTTCGCGACTTCGGCCATGAAGTGCACCCCGCAGAAGACGATCACCTCGGCATCGGTGGCCGCTGCCTTGCGGGAGAGCTCAAGCGAATCGCCAATGAAGTCGGCGATGTCCTGAATCTCTGGCTCTTGGTAGTAGTGGGCCAGGATCACGGCATTGCGTTGCCGTTTCAAGGCGGCAATGGCCTCCGGTAGATCCCGGTGAGCAGGGCAACCGGAGGGGGTGTTCTGGGCTGCCGCGAAAACCAAGGATCTGGCCCTAAGTGGTGCAGGATGGCGGAAGCCTAGGCACCGCTTGGCCCCCCTCCGCATTGCCATCGCCGGAGATTTGCATGGCCAATGGGACGGCCTGGATGAGGAGGTTCTGTCCCAGGTCAAACCGGACGCCCTGCTGGTCGTGGGCGACCTCAGCGACGGCCAGCAGGCCATCCCCAAGCGTCTCTCGCGCCTGGCCTTGCCCTTGGCCTGCATCCTTGGCAACCACGACACCGGCCGCGATGCCAGTGGCCGCACCCTTCAGGCGCAGTTGACGCTTCTGGGGGATCTGCACTGCGGCTGGGGCCTGCGGGAGTTGCAGCCCCCGGGGCTGGCTGTCGTGGGAGCCCGTCCGGCCAGTGCCGGAGGGGGGCATTACCTCAACCGCGCCGCCGAGGCGGTCTTTGGTCCGGTGGGCGTCGAGGAGTCTGCCGAGCGCATCACTGCAGCGGCATTGCGGGCTGATCCCTCGATCCCTCTGGTGGTTTTGGCCCATTCCGGCCCGACGGGTCTGGGTAGCGAGGCCTCCGATCCCTGCGGCCGCGATTGGAAGGCCCCGGCCTGTGATTGGGGCGATCAGGATTTAGCCCTGGCGATCGATCGCATTCGCCGCAGTCGTCCTCTGCCGTTGGTGGTGTTTGGCCACATGCATCACCGGCTGAAACGCGGTCAGGGGGAGCGTCAGAGCTTCTGCCGGGATCGATCCGGGACGGCCTATCTCAATACCGCGTTTGTCCCCCGCCACAGCGAGGACGCCCAGGGTCGTGCCCTGCGCCATTTCAGTTGGGTGGAGTTCCAGGGCGGCGTGCTGCAGGAGGTCTCCCATCGCTGGTTCAGCCATGCCGGCGCCCTGCTCTACCGCCAGACGCTCTATCGCGCGGAGGACGTTTAGACGGTGCTGATCTACGTCTGCATCAGCGGCCATGGCTTTGGCCATGGCTCCCGCGTCGCCTCTGTCTTGAGCGCCCTGCACCGGTTGCAGCCGTCCTGGCGGATCGTGCTCTCGACGCCCCTGCCGGCTCGATTTCTCGACTTGGCCTTTGAGGAGATTCCCTTTGAGCACCGCCCCTTGCGCTGGGATGTCGGAGTGATCCAGGCCGATGCCCTGGGGGCTGATCCAGACGCGACCTTGGCGGCACTGGAGGCCCTGGACGAGCGCTTGCCCCAACAGATTCAGCAGGAGCTGGCCTGGCTAAGAGAGCAGGCTGAACCGGTTGTGTTGCTCGCGGATGTCCCCCCCGATGCGGCCCGTTTGGCGAGGGCCCTCGCCGCCCCGTTGATCTGGATGGGCAATTTCGGCTGGGATGCCATCTACCGGCCCATGGGTGGTTCCTTTACGGCCCTGGCAGAGCGGGCCCTGGGGCTCTACCGCCAGGGAACGGCTTTGATTCGCTGCCCCCTGGCCATGGAGATGGACTGGGGGCTCCCCTCCCATGACGTCGGTCTCACCGCCGGTCGTCCGCGCCTGGATTCAGCAGCGGTGCGCGATCGACTGAATCTGCGCGCAGCCCCAGATCGGACCGTGCTGATGGGATTCGGTGGATTGGGCCTCCAGCTCAACCCTGGGCTGTTTGCCCGTTGGCCAGACCACCACTTTCTAGTGAGTGATCCCGGGCTGCACTGCGAGGCCAAGAACGTCAGCGTTCTCCCGCAGGATCTCCGCCCCCTGGAGGTGATGCCCCTCTGCTCGCGCGTGATCACGAAGCCCGGCTACAGCACCTTTTGTGAGGCAATGGCCCTGGGGCTTGGCATTCACCTGGTCCATCGCGAGGGCTTTGCGGAGGCCCAGGTCCTGGAAGAGGCCCTGCAACGGCATGCTCCCCATCGCCTGTTGAGCCGGGCGCAGTTGGAGAAAGGGGAGTGGCAGCTCGATCAGCCGTTGATCCCCGCCAGCGGATCCGGCTTGCCTCCCGATGGGGCCGATCAGGCGGCTCGGATCCTGATCGCCTTGGCTTCGGACTTGAGGTGCTGATC
>NZ_JAFMNJ010000040.1:0-11410 GCF_017859255.1 Vulcanococcus sp. DEBay_Sum29NL08_54 | reverse complement strand
GCCTTGATGTGGCTGCTGAGCGGACTGCTGCAACTGCCGGAGCTGATGCGACAGGCGCTGGTCCTCCAGGCCGCTGCACCGACGGCAATGTCCGTGCTCCTGCTCGCTGAAGCCGCCGACGCCCAAAACAGAGGCGGCAAGGAAACCCTTCCCGCCGCCCGACTGGTGCTCTGGAGCAGTGGGGCCGCTGCCCTCAGCCTGCCGCTCTGGTTTCAGCTCACCGCGGCCATGTGAGTGATCAGGTCAATGCACTTGCAGCTGTAGGCCCACTCGTTGTCGTACCAGGACACCAGTTTCATAAAGGTGTCGCTCAGGGCCATTCCAGCGCCGGCATCGAAGACGGAGGTGCAGCTCTCACCCAGGAAATCATTGGAGACCACCTGGTCTTCGGTGTAACCCAGGATTCCCTTCAACTCCCCTTGAGAGGCGGCCCTCATCGCCGCCTTGACCTGCTCATAGCTGGCGGGCCTGGCCAGATTCACCGTGAGGTCGACCACGGAGACATCCGGGGTCGGGACCCGGAAGGCCATGCCCGTGAGCTTGCCGTTCAGCTCTGGAATCACCCGGCCCACAGCCTTCGCGGCGCCTGTGGAGCTGGGAATGATGCTCTGGCCGGCGCCGCGTCCACCGCGCCAGTCCTTCAGGGACGGGCTATCCACAGGCTTCTGCGTGGCCGTCGTGGCGTGAACGGTGCTCATCAAGCCACTGACAATGCCGAAGTTGTCGTGGACCACCTTGGCCAAGGGCGCCAGGCAGTTGGTCGTGCAGCTGGCGTTGGAGACGATGTCCTGGCCGGCGTAACTGCTGTGGTTCACCCCCATCACGAACATCGGGGTCTCGTCCTTGGAGGGGGCGCTCATCACCACCCGCTTGGCCCCGGCCTCGATGTGGGTGCGTGCCAGGGGATCCGTCAGGAAAAAGCCCGTGCTCTCGAGGACCGTGTCGACTCCAATGGCATCCCACTTGAGGTTGCTTGGATCCCGCTCCGCCGTAATCCGGATGGCGTTCCCATCGACCACCAGCTGACCGTTCTCCACCTTGACCTCGCCTTTGAAGCGGCCATGGGTGGAGTCGTAGCGCAGCAGATAGGCCAGGTAATCGACATCAATCAAGTCATTGATGCCCGCCACCTCAACCCCGGGAGTGGCCATCGCGCGGCGGAAGGCCAGGCGGCCAATCCGACCAAAACCATTGATGCCGATCCGAACGGTCAAGGGAAGGGGCCCCGAATGCCACTCCCCAATACAGCGGGTGTTCCGGCTCTGTCGATGAAAAAACAGCAGACCTAGATCAAAAAGGCTGCCAATCAGCCCTCCTGGGGCTCCGTTTCAAATTGGTCGCTCAGCAGTCGACGCTGGTATTCCGCCGTCAGGGCATTGAGGTGCTCAGTGGCCGCTGCCGTCATCTCCTCATCGATCTGATCGAAAGCAGAGCCCTCTGGAACCGTGATCCCCAGCACCAACGCCAGGGCATCAAACAGACGCACCTGATCGTTCTGCCAGGCCTGGTAGTCGCCTGCGACCTCGATTAAGGCGTCCTGCTCCACCGTGCCGCGATCCACCTCCGAGCGGATGGTCTGGATCTGAGCCAGCCGCGCTGAGCTCACCACCGCATGGGCCGCCCCCAGGGCCGCCAGCGCATCGCTGGCCTCCCGCTTGAGAACACTCAGGTCCCTGTTGCGAACTGCCTTATCGATCGTCAGGGGCGAGCGCAGGCCTGGCATCTGACTGACGGCCGAGCGCTTCTGCGGCGTCGGAACCGGGCGCGCCGGCGGCGCTGGTTTCAGGGCTTGGCCCCAACGGATCAGGGCATTGCCCAGGCGCCGCCTCCAGCTGCGTCTTGCCATCCCCCTCCGAGCCGACCTGTCTCCAATCTGATGGGCCAGGGGCGAAATGGGTAGGGGAAAACCGAATGGCCCTCAGGACTGGGGCTCAATCTGCAGGGTGCTGTGGTCGATGCCCAGCTGGCGTAGGCGCTCCTCGCCAAGGCGGAGCAGATCAACCGATGGCTCGCTCTGCACCTGCAAATGGGCCGTCAGCGCCACCCGGCGGCCACCCAGGCCCCAGACATGGAGTTCGCTCACGCGCAACACCCCCGGCAGCTCCCGCAAGGCCGCCTCAATGGACTGCAGATCGTGCCCCTCCGGGACCGCATCAAGGCTCGCCGCCAGGGCTTGCTTCAGCAGCCCATAGGCACTGACCATCACCGCCGCGCCGACCGCAATGGCCGTGATCGCATCGAGCTCCGTGCGGCCGGTCAGCGCCACCAGGATCGCGCTGAGCAACACAGCGGCTGAGACCGCCGCATCGCTCAGCAGATGCAGCACCGCCGCGCGGCGATTGAGATCGAGATGGTCCTGCGCCCCAAACAACCGCGCGGACAGCAAATTGATCGCAATCCCTGCAGCGGCAGCAACGGCCACGGGCCCAGCCACCAGGGGCTCGGGCTGCTGCAGCCGGTCCAGGCCTTCCACCACCACCAGCAGGCCCGCTGCAAACACCAGAAGGCCATTGATCAAGGCCGCCAGGTGGGTGCTGCGGCCAAAGCCATAGGTGAAGCGACCGCGGGGGGGCTTCAAGCTCAAGCGCTCAGCGCCCCAAGCCAAGAGCAGGCCCACCACATCCCCCAGGTTGTGGATCGCATCGCCGATCAAGGCGAGGGAGCCAAAGCCAAAGCCGATCGCCAACTGCGCTCCCGTCAGGAAGGCATTCAGCAGCACGCTCCAGCGAAACGCCCCAGCGTGATGGTGGTGGTCGTGGTGACCCATGTCCCACTTTTAGAGTGGATTTCTGGAATCCGGTCCATGGCTGTCTCCGCCGTTCAGCAACACGCCATCGCACCCGCCAACGTGCTGCGCGGCGAAGGAGCCTGGACTGAAGCGCTGCCGCTGATCGCGGGCCTCTGCCAAGCACCGCTGCTGCTCGGCCGCAGCGCGGCCACCCGGGAACTGCGGCTCGGGCTCCAAGCCGATCTCAAGACGCAAGGCCTACGGGTGCTCAGCGCGGAGCTTGAGTTCGACTGCTGCGAAGAGGACCTCAGCCGTCTCGCGGAGCTGAGCCAATCCCAGGGCTGTGATGGGGTCGTGGCCTGCGGCGGCGGCAAGGTGCTCGATGCCGGCAAGTTGCTGGCCCACCGCCTGGGGCTCCCCTGCATCACCGTGCCCACCAGTGCCGCCACCTGCGCGGGCTGGACGGCGCTGGCCAATCTCTACAGCCCCCAGGGGGCATTCCAGGGAGATGTCGCTCTGGAGCACTGCCCGGAGCTGCTGGTCTTTGACCACGGCCTGGTGGCCTCAGCCCCCAATCGCACCCTGGCCAGCGGCATCGCCGATGCCATGGCCAAGTGGTACGAGGCCTCCGTCAGCAGCGGCGCCAGCCGCGATGGCCTAGTGCAACAGGCCGTGCAACAGGCCCGGGTGCTGCGGGATCAACTGCTGCTGGAGGCCGAGCAGGCCCTCGGGGAGGTCGGCGGCGAGGCCTGGGTGCGCGTGGCGGAAGCCAGCGGCCTGACGGCCGGCCTGATCGGAGGGATTGGCGGCGCCCGCTGCCGCACCGTCGCCGCCCATGCGGTCCACAACGGCCTGACCCAACTGGAGGCCAGCCACGGCCAGCTCCACGGGGAGAAGGTGGGCTTTGGAATCCTGGTGCAACTGCGCCTGGAGGAAAGCGTCGGGGGTAGCCAGCTGGCGGCCCAGGCCAGGCGGCAACTGCTGCCCTTCTTCCAACGACTCGCGCTGCCCGTCAGCCTGAAAGACCTCGGGCTCGCCCAGGCCAGCCTCGCGGAGCTCCAGGAGGTGGCGGAGTTTGCCTGCAGGCCCGGCTCAGATCTCCATCACCTGCCCTTCAGCGTCGGTCCAGCCGATGTCCTGGCGGCCCTGGTCAGCACCACCGCCGCCCTGAGCAGCGTGGATGCCTGAGCACCTGGATCAGCGGCAGCTGCTGGAGCGCGCCGCCAAAACCCTGCTGGATCCCAAAGGACAGGCCATCGCACGCGCGGTGCAGTGGTGGGACCTGCCGAGCGCCTGCAACCAAACCCGTGAACCCTGGCCCGTGGCGGTCCTGGGCTCTGGAGCGCCGGTGCTGCTGCTGCATGGCTTTGACAGTTCCCATCTGGAGTTTCGGCGGCTCAGCCCGCTGCTCTCAGCCCACGCCCAGCTGTTCATCCCCGACCTCTACGGCTTTGGCTTCTGCCCCAGGCCCCAGGGCGGCGACTACAGCCCCGCGGGGGTGCTGCGCCATCTGGAAGCCGTGCTCGATGCGGTCCTCGAGCGCAGTGGCGCCCAGCGGGTCGGCCTGATTGGTGCCTCCATGGGCGGATCGGCGGCCGTGGAATTGGCCCGCCGGCGCCCGGAGCAGATCGATCGCTTGCTGCTGCTTGCCCCAGCGGGCCTGACGGGCAAACCCATGCCGGTTCCGCCCCTGCTCAACCAACTGGGCGCGCGCTTTTTGGCCCTGCCGGCGATTCGGCGCGGGCTCTGCCGCAGTGCCTTTGCCCAACCCGACCGTGATGTGGGGCCCGCGGAGCTGGAGATCGCCTCGATCCATCTGCGCTGCCCCAACTGGGCCCCCGCCCTGGCGGCCTTTGCCGGCAGTGGTGGCTTCGGGGGCTGCGGGTTGCCGCTGCCGCAGCAGAGACTGCAGGTGCTCTGGGGCGCCAACGACCGGATCCTGCAGGGCAAAGCCAAGGCCGACGCCGCAGTTCTGTTAGGAGAGCGCATCACCGAGCTGAGCGATTGCGGGCATCTGCCCCACATCGATCAGCCCGACACCGTGGTGCGCACCTGGCATGGCTGATCCCGTTCTGCAGCTGCTGGCCAGTGGGCTGCAGTTCTGGATTCGCCAGCAATGCGAGTCCGTCGATCAGCTCGAGCTCCAGCTGCACGGCTCCACCCTGGCCCTACTGCGGGGACGGCTGGAGGGGGTCAGCCTGGTGGCCCGCAAGGCGGTCTTCAGCGCCCTTGAGATCGAGCGGGTGGAGCTACGCAGCGGCGCGATCAGCGTCCAGATCGGCCGGCTGATGAAGGGGCAGTCCCTGCAGCTGGATCAATCCTTCAGCGTGACGGGCAGCGCCGAATTCAGTGGCCCTGGCCTGAGCCGCTCGTTTAGCAGTGCCCATTGGCGCGGCCTGGCCGATCAAATCAGCGAGGCGCTACTGGGGCTGACGCCGCTGCAGGAGTTGACGATCGCAGGCGACCAGCTGCTGGTGCGCGCCCAGGGCCGGGAGATGGCGACCCAGCCGCGGGCGGAAGCCGGCTGCGTTGTCCTGCAGCAGAGCGATGGCCCCCAGCGCTATGCCCTGCCCGGAGACCCCAACATCACCATCGAGCGGGCGGAACTGCAGTCCGGCCGGCTGCTGGTCAGCGGCAGAGCGACGGTCAGCCCCTAGGCCAAGAAGGTCACGACGGTGAAAAACACCGCCGGGATGAACAGATAGCTGTCGATGCGATCGAGGATGCCGCCATGGCCGGGCAGGAAATCGCCCGAATCCTTGACGCCGGCATCGCGCTTCATCATCGATTCGGTCAGGTCCCCCACCAGGGCGAAGACCGTGACCATCGCCCCGAGCAGGGCACCAATCGCCCAGCCCCAGCTCCAGCCCAGCAGCACCCCAAACAGGGCTCCTAGCAGCATCGAGCAGATCAACCCGCCCAGGGCACCCTCCACGGTTTTCCCCGGCGAGGTGGGCGAGAGGGGGGTGCGGCCGTAGCGGCGGCCAATCATGTAGCTGCCGATGTCCGTCGCCACGATCTGCAGACAGGCCATCAGCATCAGCACCATCCCCGAGGTCAGTGGCAAAGGCCAGTGCTGGAGATTCGGCGCCAAGAGCGGATCGGTGAGATCCCGCAGGCGAATCCAGTAGCTGGGCAGATAGCCCAAATAAAAGAGGGCAAAGATGGAGGAGGCGATATCGGCGATCGTCCCGGTGACGGGCTGCAACAGCAGCCAGCCGCAGATGATCGCCCCGGCCACCGGCAGCACCGCAGCCGAGAGCTCCGAGGCAAAGCCGACCCCCGCCACATCGCCGCCATGGGCCCACTGGGTGGTGATCAGCAGCAGCTGCACCAGCACCAAGGTGGTCTTGCTGGCGGGCCGGATGCCCTTGGCCCGGGCCAGGTCGAAGTACTCCAGCAGGCCCAGGTGGACCATCACCCCCAGGGCGATGGTGAACCACCAGCCCCCCAGACCCACCACCAACAGGCCAAAGGCACCGGCGGCGTAGCCGCTCAGCAGGCGCTGGGGGGAGGTTCGGGTGCGCGGGGGAGGAATCAAGGGCGTTCTGCCGCAATCACAAACAGGGGTTCTGCGGCCGCCAAGCGGGCCTGGCTGCCGCGGCGCTGCATCCGGTGAACCGTGGCTTGCACCACCTGCAGATCGACCGCCGCCAGTTGCCCCAAGGTATCGGTGGCGTCCACCAGCCCCTCCAGGCTGGCGGTACTGATGACCAGGCGACCGGCTGGGACCAGGGCCTCCCAGACCTGATGCAGGACATCCCGCAGGGGACGGCCCACCTCCAGCAGCACCCGATCCGGGCGCGGCGGCAACTGCGCCAGGCCATCGGGCGCTTCCCCCTGGTGGATGTGCAGGTTCTCAATGCCAAAGCGGCGGCGGTTGCGCTCCAGCAGCTCAATGCCGTCGGGATCCCGCTCGAGGGTGTGGACCGCTCCAGCGGGCATCAAGCGGGCGATCTCCAGGGCCAGAGCACCGGTGCCGCCGCCCACATCCCAGACCAGGGAATCGCTCTTGGGCCGCAGGTGCGAGAGCAGCATCACCCGCTGCTCCATCGGGGTCGGGCTGAAGCCGGGGGCATCGGCAAAGGCCGCATCCGGCAGCCCGGGGGTGACGAAATCCCATTGGAAGGAGCCCTTCCCTGCCGCGGGCATGCTCCGCCTCACGCGATCAGCACCTTCACCGTATCAGCGATCTGATGGGGCCAAAGCCGCCGCTGCTCCTGCAACCAGGCGGCCCGGGGCCCATCGATGCGCTCCCCGGGAATCAGCAGGGGAATCCCGGGGGGGTAAGGGCAGAGGGGTTCTGCAGCCAGGCGCCCGGCGGCCTGCTCGAGGGGCACCGCTTCTGCCGGCGCCCGCCAGGCCTCGGCCAGGGGCCGCTCCGGGCTGGCCGCCAGGGGCAACGGCGGGGGGCTGAAGGTCAAGCGTTCCGCGCTTCCTAGCGACCGGCGCAACTGGTGCAGGGCCGCGGGCAACTGCCGCAGCAGGCCTCTGGGCGGCTGCAGTCCCAAACAGAAGGTCAGGCAACCCGGCTCAGGCAGCTCCGCGATCACCCCCCGCTGCATCAACCAGTCATCGGCCTCCAGGCCATTGATGCCATCGGCGGCGCAGATCCAGCTCAGGCGCAACGGGTCTTGGTTCTCCAGCAGCTGCAAGCCACGGGCCTGGAGGCGCTGGCGCAGCCGCAGGCCCTGATCGAGGGCCCGGCGCAGTTGCTGGCGTCCCTGGGCACTGCGCAGATGCAGCAGTGCCGCCTCCGTTGAGCCCAGCAGCAGGGCGCTGGGGCTGGAAGTTTGCAGCCAGAGCAGTGCCCGCTCGATCCGCCCGGGATCGAGATCGCTACCTGCCCCCTGCAGCAGCACAGCACTTTGGGCCAGGCCACCGGCGGCCTTCTGCAGGGACTGCACCACCAGGTCCGCCCCAGCCTCCAGGCCAGGGGCCGGCAGCCGCGGATCCAGACCCAAATGGGCGCCATGGGCCTCATCGAGCAGCACCGGCAGCCCCTGCCGGTGGGCCAGCGCCACCAAGCCCGCCAGATCCCCAGCGAGGCCTTGGTAACTGGGGGAGACCAGCACCAGCGCCGCCAGGGGCCCCTCGGCCAGGGCCGCGCGGATCACCGCCTCCAGGTGCTCAGGACTGGGGGGCAGCCAGAGGCCCGAGGCCGGATCAAAGGGCAGATCAAACAGAACCGGCTCCAGTTGCCCGAGCAGACAGCCGTGCAGCAGGGAGCGATGCAGATTGCGCGGCAGTAGGACCCGCTCACCCGGTTGCGCCAGAGCCAGCAGACCGGCTTGCAGCAGGCCGCTGGCCCCATTGACGCCGTACCAGCAGCGCTTGGCTCCCAGCAGATCCGCCAGGGCCCGTTGGCTCTCTGCGACGGCCCCCTCGTCCTCCAGAGGGCCACCGATCTCCGGCAACTCCGGCAAATCCCAGCGGCCCGGGGCTTGGCGCAGCAAGCGGGCCAGGGCCGGCGCCAGGCCCCGCCCGCGGCCGTGGGCCGGCAGATGCAGCGGCAACCGGGGCCGGCGCGCCTGAAGCAGCTGCTGGAGCAACACCATTCCTAGAGTTTGCAACTTGCTGGCGGATTGGATGAGCACCTACGACCCGGGGCGTGACTTGCGCTGGCTGCTGCTGCGGCCCTGGCAGCTGGTCGGCCGCTTGGTCGTGGTGCTCAGCAGCCTGCTGAGCCTGGCGCTGGTGCTGGTCTTCCAGGCCAACAATCCCGACCCGAAGGTGCAGCAGCGCCTGGGGCAGAAGATTTTCACCACCCTGACGGGACTGGGGCCCTGTTTCATCAAGGTGGGCCAGGCCCTCTCCACCCGCCCGGACCTGGTGCGGCGGGACTGGCTGGATCAGCTGACCCAACTGCAGGACAACCTGCCGGCCTTCCCCCACGCCATCGCCCTGGAGACGATCGAGGCCGACCTGGGGGCCCCGGTCCAGCAACTGTTTGAAGAGTTCCCGGACTATCCCGTGGCGGCCGCAAGCCTGGGCCAGGTGTACCGGGCCAAACCCGTCGGCGGGAACTGGGTGGCCGTGAAGGTGCAGCGCCCCAACCTCGAGCGGCAGCTGCGCCGGGATCTGGTGCTGATCCGGCTGCTGGGGGTGATGGCCGCTCCGCTGCTGCCCCTGAACCTGGGCTTTGGCCTGGGGGAAATCATTGATGAGTTCGGCCGCTCCCTGTTTGAGGAGATCGACTACCGCAAGGAGGCCGACAACGCCGAGCGCTTCGCGCGGATGTTCGAGGGCAATGCGGCGGTGATCGTGCCGCGGGTGGACCGCAGCCTCTCGGGCCAGCGGGTGCTGACGACCACCTGGATCAACGGCACAAAACTGCAACAGCGCCAGGAGCTCGAAGCCCAACACCTCGATCCCGCCTCCTTGATCCGCACGGGCGTGATCAGCGGGCTGCAGCAGCTGCTGGAGTTCGGCTACTTCCACGCTGATCCCCACCCAGGCAACCTCTTTGCCCTGCCGGGCAAGACCGGAGCCCTGGGCCATGTGGCCTACGTGGACTTCGGGATGATGGATTCGATCAGCAACAGCGATCGCCTGACCCTGACCGGGGCGGTGGTGCACCTGATCAACCGCGACTTTGAGGGCCTGGCTCAAGATTTCGTCGATCTGGGCTTCCTCAACGCCAAGACGGACCTCACCCCGATCATTCCCGCCCTCGAGGAGGTCCTCGGCGGTGCCCTCGGCGAGAACGTCGGCTCCTTCAACTTCAAGGCGATCACCGATCGCTTCTCGGAGTTGATGTACGCCTACCCCTTCCGGGTGCCGGCCCGCTTTGCCCTGATCATCCGGGCGGTGGTCAGCCAGGAGGGCCTGGCGATGCGCCTGGACCCCAGCTTCCGGATCATCAACGTCGCCTATCCCTATGTGGCCCGGCGCCTGCTGGCGGGGGACACCGCCGAGATGCGCGAAAAGCTGATGGAGGTGCTGTTCGATCGCGATGGACGTTTGCAGCTGGAGCGACTGGAGAACCTGCTGCAGGTGGTCGAGAACGACGACGGCGGTGGCGGCGCCACGGACCTGCTGCCGGTCGCCGGCGCGGGCCTGAAGCTGCTGGTGGGCGAAGAGGGCAAGAGCCTCAGGCAGCGGCTGCTGCTGACCCTGGTCCGCGACAACCGCCTAAACACCGACGACCTACGCGGCCTGATGCAACTGCTGGGCCGCACCTTCTCGCCGCGCCGCGTCGCTGGCCGCCTGCTCACTCGGCTGAACCCGCTGGCGGCTTAGGGTCAGCGCCACTTGAGCCCACAGCGATGTCCCTGGCCCCGATCAACCTGAGCGAAGCCGCCCAGGACCTGGCCACAGGGGACTTCGGCGACCTGGACCCCAGCGAGATCCTGTTGGAATTCGCCCCGATGTTCCAGCCCCCCTATGTGCTGGCGGGGATTGGCCTGGCCATGGGGATCCTCTGCGGATTGACCTTCGCCAGGCTGGTTCAGAACAAGCTCGACGGCTGGAAGCAGGACCGGCTGGCACTGCTGCCCCTGGGGAACTTTGAGACCAACCTGCCCTACACGGGGATCGTCGTTGGCATCACCCTCTTCATCGGCGGCAGCCTGCAGATCTTCGGCTTCTCCTCAGGAGCGGCATTGCTCGTGGCCTTCGTGCTGTCAATGGCCACCGCCGGCGCCCTCTGGGTCCAGCTGGAGCGGCTAATGAGCCAGGTGGAGAACGGCACATTCAGCGCCGTTGACTTCGACAACTTCGACGAGTTCTTCTAAGCCGCCAGATAGGCGTGCATCTCCTCGGAGCGGCGGCGTAGCTCCTCGTGGGCCTTGCGCTCGAGGCTGCGGGCACGGTCGCGGCTCATCTCAAGTGCACGGGCGATGGAGCTCAGGCTCATGGGCTCTTCGACATCAATGCCATAGCGCATCTTCAGCACGCGGCCCTGCAGGTCCGGCAGTTGGTCCAACAGTCCCCGCATGTCCATCCGCAGGCACTCCCCATCCACCAGCTCTGACGGCTGGGTGCCATCGGCGGCCAGCAGGTCCAGCAGCTCCGTGTCATCGCCGTCGCCCACCTTCGTCTCCAGGCTCACGGGCTGGCGCGCGCGGCAGAGCAGGTCCTTCACCTCCTCCTCCGGCAGGTCCACAAACTCCGCCAGCTCCGTCACCGTCGGCGTGCGGCCCAGCTCCTGGCTCAGCTCACGCTGGCCCTTCTTGAGCTTGTTCAGCGTCTCGGTGATGTGGATCGGCAGCCGGATCGTCCGGCTCTTCTCCGCGATCGCCCGCGTGATCCCCTGGCGGATCCACCAGTACGCATAGGTACTGAACTTGTAGCCCCGGGTCGGGTCGAACTTCTCCACGCCCCGCACCAAGCCAATGGTTCCCTCCTGGATCAGATCCAGGAGCTCCATGTTCCGCTTGGTGTACTTCTTCGCCACGCTCACCACCAACCGCAAGTTGGCGGCCACCATCCGCTCCTTGGCCCGCTGACCACTGCGCAGCCGCTTCTTGAGCTGAACCTGCGTCAAACCCGCTTCCTTGGCCAGCACCGCAGGCGAGGGCTTCTCCACACCCTCACGGCTCGCCAGCTCCTGCTCCAACTCCTCCAGCGCCACCAGCTCTTGGACCTGACGGCCCAGGGTGATCTCCTGCTCGTGGGTCAGCAGCGGCACACGGCCGATATCCCGCAGATACGAGCGCACCAGGTCCGTTCCACCGGCCA
>NZ_JAFMNJ010000039.1:0-11581 GCF_017859255.1 Vulcanococcus sp. DEBay_Sum29NL08_54 | reverse complement strand
GACAAGTCAAGCGGCACCAGACTTGTCACCCCACCGGCTCTCAAGCCGGTTTTTTATTGCAATGACCCGCACGCGGGCCAGATCAGGGGCCCCAGTGATACACATTTCAGCCGATACCTTGATGAAGAACCACAAGATTGGCGAGCGGCTTGAACGTGCTGGTTGGTAATTTTCAACCACGAATCCGTCGGCCTTCTTGAGCGGAACACCCCCACAATCACTGCGTTGCTTGATCGTGGAAGACCAGCTGATGTTTCTGCAGCTGTTGCGCTCGCTGCTGGAAGCCATGGCCGGCATTGAAGTGATCGGCTCAGCGACCAGCTGCCAAGAAGCCCTAGAGCTCTGCGAGCAGGATCCGCCCGACCTGCTGGTGCTCGATCTCGCCCTGCCGGATGGTGAGGGATTGGACGTTGCCCGGACCCTGCATCGGCGGTCGCCAGAGTCCAAGGTTGTTGTGCTCTCTGGCCAGGCCTCCAGCTTTGTCTGTCCGCCTGAGCTCCTGAGCCAAATCTGCGGCGTTGTGGACAAGACAGCCGCCTTCCAGCAATTGCATCAGGTTCTCGAGCAACTGGTGCCGCAACCCATCACAACGCTGACACCGCGCCAGCAGGAGATCTATGCCCTGATTGGCCGAGGTCTCAGCAATAAGGAGATCTCGAAAGAGACCGCCCTATCGATCGCCACGGTGGAAACCCACCGCAAAGCCATCGCCCAGAAATTGGGACTCTCTGGCGCCGAACTGGTGCACCAAGCCTCGCGGCTCGCCCCCCTCACCATTGCCCAAGACACCTAGATGGCTCCACGTCACTTGCTGAGCACCCCCAGAAAACTGGCCAATCGGCTGGCCCTGCTGAGCGCGCTTCAGCTCGTGCTCGTCGGAGGCAGCCTCAGCGTGCTGAGTTTCGCCATCGGCCGACGCAGCGGCCTGGAGATCAGCGAGACCTACCGCCAAAACGCCTCGGTGGTGGAACTCTCGACGCGTCTCTCCCGCAAGCTCAGCTACCCCCGCTGGATCAACACCCTCAACCTCGCCTGGCTGGAGCAAAACCCAGGACGTGTTTCGGAGTATGCGGCGATGGCCGAGCGCTTCTGGAACCAGATGCGTGCCTTCCCCGTGGATTACATCAACTACGGCGGAGCCGACGGCCGTTTCATCGGCATGGAGCGCGGTGATGACGGAGAGCTACTGCTCAACGAAGACACCAGTCTCAGCGGCCGGGGCTCGATGTCTGTCTATGCCATGAAGCAGGGACAACGGGGTGAGCTGCTGGAGCGCATTCCAGGCATGACCGAGACCCACGAGGAAGCCTGGTACACCGACACGGCCAAAGCAGGCAAACCCCTCTGGAGTTCGATTTACGCCTGGGAAGACCAGCCCGAGATTTTCTCGATCTCCTACAACGCGCCCCTCTTTGGAGCCAACCGCAACCTGCTTGGGGTGGTGGGGGTCGACATGGTTCTCTCCCAACTGAGCACCTGGCTCGAGCAGGTCTGGAAGGGCCGCGATGGCTTGGCCTTGATCGTGGAGCCCGACGGCACCCTGGTGGCGAGCTCAAGACCCAGCCAAACCCTCAGCCGCAGTAAGGGCCAGGTGGAGCGCTCCCGATTGGCCGCGCTGAGCGACCCGATGGCGCAAGCCCTCCATCAACGGCTCAAGGGGGGAGCCAACGGCAAACCCGAGCGCGCCCAAATCGATGGCCATCCCTATTCCCTGGTGGCCACGCCCTGGGGCACCGATGAAGGACTGAATTGGATCCTGCTGACCAGCCTCACGGTGGAGCCCGGCACGGCCGCTGCTGACCGGGACGCCCTAATCGCCTTGCTGGCCTCAGCCGGAGCCTTGGCCGGAGCGGCAGCCCTGACCAACAGACAGATCCGCAGCCTGCTCTATCCCTTACGCCAGCTCGAGAGCACCTCCGAGCAACTCAGCCAGAAGCTCAGTCAAGCCACATCACAACTGCAGCCGGAGAGTTTGCAGTTCCACAGCGGCGTGACCGAGCAGTCCGGAGAAGAACTGGTCTCTCTGGATGGAGCCCTACGGCAACTGGTGGATGGCTACAACCGCCTCACCAGCGAGCTGAGGGAACGGGAAGCCAGCCTGGCGGAAGCGCGAGAGAAAGAGCGCTACCGCGATGCCCAAACCCTGGCACTGCTGAAAGACAAGTTGCGCAGCAGCCTGCAGGCTGCTGCCGTGGCCCACGAAATCAATCAACCGCTCAGCGTCTTGCTGCTCAACAGCCAGCTGCTGATCAAGCAAACGGAGAACGTCGACCTCAGCGCGCTCCCCAGCGGCTGGAAGCAACAGGTGGAGGGCATTCGCCACGAAGCCGATCGCGTCGTGCTCACGATCGAGAAGATGCGTGCCCTGCTGAGGAACGTCCAAACAGAGCATCAGCGCCTGAACCTGCGGGAGATCAGCCAGAGCGCCCTGCTCTACGCCCGCTCGGGGGGCAGCACGGCCCGCGTGGCCATCGACAGCATGGCCCTGGAACGCGAGGACGCCCCCGCCTGGATTGAAGGCGATGCGGTGCAGATCCAAATCGCGATCGTCAACCTGCTGCGCAACGCCGCCGAGGCCCTGATCGACGCCCAGACTGCCAAGCCCTGGATTGGCATCAGCATCGAGGCCCAGGGGGATCAGTGGTGCCTGGACGTCGCCGACAACGGACCGGGCCTGCCGCAAAGCCTGCTCGATCAACTCCCCCTGCAAACCAGCAAAGCCAGCGGCAGTGGCCTGGGGCTGTTTGTGGTGCAAACCACCATGGAGAACCACAGCGGCCAGCTGGACGTTGCCACCAGCCCCCAAGGAGGCGCCTTGCTGCGGCTGCGCTTCCCTGCCCTACCCAGTTCTGGGGATTGATCAGACCTACAGGGGTCATGCACGGTACGCATACCTCGGGGTCAAGGCTTGGCGGACCTACTGCTGGAAGGGATCCCGGTGCTGGATCTGCTGGAGATCACCAGCAGCACGACCGCCGTGGCCCAGCGAATCCAGCGCGACCAGAGCTCGGTCTCTCGGATCTACCGCCATGTCAGCCAAGTCCTGAATCTGGACTTCCAAAAACGGAGCAACGGCCTCTATCAAGCCCAAGCCAATCAGCCCTTGCTGGCGAGCCTGCGGTTGGCCTCACAGCAGATGCGTCTGGCTCTGATGCCGAGCCAACTGCGCTGGCTCCACAGCCTCGATGAGCCATTGCTGCTGGGTGACCTCGGCCTGCGGCTTCCCCCAGCGCTGCCCCTGACGGGCAGCCGGCAGCCCGAGCGCTTGGCCGCACTGCTGGAGGGGCGACTCCTGGATCTTGTTCTGCTCAGTGAGCCCCCTCTTCTGCCAGCCTCAAGCGCGCTGATCAGCCGGCCGGTGGCCGGAGAACGGATCTACGCACTGCTTCGTCAGGACCTCATCCAAACCCCTGCCATTCAGCAGGTGCTGGATCTCCAGAGCCCATGAAATGCTGAACAAGACCGGGGAGCTCTAGGGATGCTGAAGTCGATCGCACTGCGCCGGGTCTTGATCTATTTCGGGCTGAGCAGCGCGGGCGTTGCGGCGGTCAGCCAACTGGAATTGGATCAACGCAGCGCGGGCGTGATCTATGTGCCGATGTTCATCGGCATCTATGTCCTCTCCCGCTGGATTGAATCCAAGCTCTCGGCCACCCCTCCGTCCGTGAGCCCCGAGGCGGACTCCGAACTCCCCAGCAAGGGCTTCATGGCGAAGTCACCCAAGCCCTAACCACGGGATTTCCGCCGCTGTCCATAGGGTGTCTCAAGCCCTGCCCGTCCATCTGTGCTCCAGCTGACTACCCCCATCGCTGCGATGCGTCAGCTGGTTGTGGGTGGAACCACCCGCCCGCTGCAGTGGCGCCTCGAGCAACTGGATCGACTCGATGCCGCCCTCAGCGCCCACAGCGACGCCGTCCTGGAGGCCCTGGCCAAGGACCTGGGGAAGCCTGATGTCGAGGCCTACTTCGAGGTCGTCGCCGTTCGCCAGGAGATCAGCCTCTGCCGCCGGCAGCTACGGCGCTGGATCGCCCCCAAAAAGGTCAGCGTTCCCCTGAGCCAGCGGCCAGGTCGCGCGGAAGTGATCGCTGAACCCCTGGGCTGCGTCCTGATCATCGGCCCCTGGAATTACCCGTTCCACCTGGCGATTCAGCCCCTGGTCAGTGCCCTAGCGGCCGGGAACACCGCCATCCTCAAACCCTCGGAGCACGCACCGGCAACGGCCCAGCTGATCAGCAGCCTGATCGGGGAGGCCTTCCCGCCCGAGATCGTCCAGGTGGTCCAAGGGGATGGGAGCACCGCCCAGGCCCTACTCGCTGAGCGGTTTGATCACATCTTTTTCACTGGCGGAGAGCGCATCGGGAAGCTGGTCATGGCCGCTGCAGCCCAGCACCTCACCCCCATCACCCTGGAGCTTGGGGGCAAGAGCCCGGCGGTGGTCCTCAGGGATGCAGACCTCGAGGTCACCAGCCGCCGGTTGGTCTGGGGCAAATGCCTGAACGCCGGGCAAACCTGCATCGCCCCGGACTACCTGCTGGTGGAGCGCAGCGCCCGGACGTCACTCATCCAGGCCCTGGGCGAGCGCCTCACGGCTTGCTTTGGCGAGGAGCCTCTGGACTCCAGCGACCTGGCCTCGATCGTCAACGAGACGCAATACAACCGGCTCAGTGCCCTGCTGGAGCAGGCCCGAGAGCGGGGCCAGATCCTGCTGGGCGGAACCTGCGACCCGGAACGCCGGCGAATCGCACCAACCGTGATCCAGGTGAACGATCGCGAGGACCCGTTGATGCAGGAGGAGCTCTTCGGTCCCCTGCTTCCAATCCTCGAGGTGGATGGATTGGAGCAAGCGATCGAGTGGATCAACCAACGCCCCAAACCGCTCGCTCTCTATTTATTCAGCAGCTCCCAGCAGCACCAAGAGACGGTGCTCAACACCACCAGCTCCGGTGGTGTCTGCTTCAACGATGTGGTGATGCAGGTCGGGGTTCCCGAACTCCCCTTCGGCGGCGTCGGCGCCAGCGGCATGGGGGCCTATCACGGCAAGGCTGGCTTCGACACCTTTTCCCACCAGCGCAGCGTTCTGCGCCGGCCCTTTGCCCTGGATCTGCCGTTCCGTTATCCCCCCTACGCCGGACGACTCCCCCTGATGCGACGGCTCCTGGGCTGAAGCCATTTCCATGCCTTATGGGAGGGGGACTGGCGCCCGCCTCCAGGCCCCGTATGGTGCGCCCAGTCGACCGTTGTTAAACCCAATGCGCCGCCGCTCTGCCGCCGCTTTAGCCCTGGCCCTTCTGCTTCCCCTTCCGGGGTTGGCCGGCGAGGTGGTGGTCAAGCGCGGTGAGACCCTCTCCGAAATCGCCGATCGCTACGGGACCACGGTCAATCGGCTGATGGAGATGAACGGCCTGCGGGATGCCAACGACCTCTGGGCCGGCAGCCGCATCAAGGTGCCGGGCAACGTCTACAGCGGTGGGGGATCGGGCAACTACACGGTCAAAGCGGGCGAGACCCTCTCTGAAATTGCCGATCGCTACGGCACCAGCGTCGACCGCCTGGTCCAACTCAATGGCCTGCGGGATGCCAACGACCTCTGGGCTGGCAGTCGTATCCAGGTGCCTGGCGCCAGCGCCCGCCCGCGGGTGGCCGTGAACAAAAACGCCAAGACCCACCAGGTGCAACCCGGCGAGAGCCTCTCCTCCATCGCCGATCGCTACGGCGTTTCGATGCAGCGCCTGATCGCCATCAACGGCATCAGCAACCCCAACCAGGTCATGGCCGGCAGCACCCTGACCCTGCGCGCCGCCAGCAAGCCCAAACCCAAGCCCAAGCCCGCTGCTCCTGTTGCCGCCAAGCCGAAGCCAAAGCCCGCAGCAGTGGTGGCCGCCAAGCCAGTGAAAAAGGCTGAGCCCGTTGCGGCCAAGCCTGAACCCGCCAAGACCGAAGTCGCCAAAGCTGAACCGGTGAAGGTCAAGCCCTCGGTGGCCACCACCGTCGCAGCAACAACCGTGGTGACCCAGCCCGAGAAGAAGGCTGAGCCCGTCAAGGCTGAAGCCGCCAAACCAGCGGTTGCCAAGGCCGAGGTCAACAAAACCCAGGCATCGAGCACAACCGCCGCGGGCAGCACGCCGGACTGGCGCAGCTATGGCCCCCTGCAGGTGGATTGGGCCAATTGGCAGGCCATGGGCGGCAGCTACGTGGCCCCAAGCCTCAACAGCGAAGGGCAGCCCCTCTACCTGGCGATCAACTGCAACGCCAAGCGCCTGAATGCCACCGGTCAGTCGGGAGCCTGGAAGACCTGGGATGCCCCCCAGAGCGACTTTGAGCAGCGGCTGATCACCGACCTCTGCAAGGCCAAGCCCGGCTGATCAGGCCGCCAGCTTCAGGGTCCAGGGCTGGCGCAGGAAGCGGCGGCCCGCAGGCCTGAGCCAGAGGCGCTGACTGCCGTCATCGCTTTCGCTGATCAGGTCCTCCTGCACCAGGCGCCGCGCTAACCAGCGCCACTGATCGACCTCATCCCCTTCGGCCTTGGCCAGGTCCTCGCCGAGGCTGCGCAGGTCCACACCGCTGCGTTGGTCCAGTTGCTCCAGCACCTGGGAGGCCATCTCAGACCAGTCCCGCACCCGCGGGGCCTGGCTGCAACGATCGCAGCGACCGCAGGGGGGAACCAGCTCCCCCACCGAGAGCAGCAGGGCCTGCTCACGGCAGCCCGCCCCCTCGGCAACCGCCTCCATCCGCCGCAGCTTCTGCTGGGAGAGCTCTGCGCGGGTGCGGTCCTGCGGATCCCCGGATTCCTCGGCCGAGGAGCGAATGGCCCAGGCCAGGCTGGAGCGGTCCTCGGGGTCAAAGAGCACGATGCAGCGTGCGGGCAGGCCATCACGGCCGGCGCGGCCGGACTCCTGGAGGTACCCCTCGGTGCTGGCCGGAAGATCCAGGTGCAGCACCAAGCCCACATCCGGCCGATCGACACCCATGCCAAAGGCCACGGTGGCCACCAGGACGGGCATCTCGTGCTCCTGGAAATGGGTCAAGGCCAGGGCACGACTCTCTGGATCCATACCGGCGTGATACGCAATCGCCTCGACTCCGCTGTCGCTGAGGCGCTTGGCCCAGCTCTCCACAGACCGCCGGGTTCGGGCATAGATCAGGACCGCTCCGCGCGCCTCCTCCAGCGCCTTGAGGACCTCCGGCAGGGGGTCCGCCGGACGACGGCGCATCACATAAGACAGGTTGTCGCGCCGGGCTGAGCGCACCTGAATCAGGGGACGCCGCAGCTCCAGCAGGCGAATCAGATCGGCGCGGACCCGGGGGGCTGCGGTGGCACTGAGGGCCACCACCGGAACCCCAGGGCAGAGCCGGCGCAACTGACCCAGGCGGCGGTAGTCCGGGCGGAAGTCATGGCCCCAGGCACTGATGCAGTGGGCCTCATCAATGGCCAGCCCGACGAGTTTCCCCTCCTCGTGAATCTCCTCCAGCAAGCGCCGGGTGGCCTCCACCTGGAGCCGTTCGGGCGCCAGATAAAGCAGGCGCAGGCGATTGCTGCGCACCCGCTGCAGCAGGTCCCGCCGGCGCATGGGATCCAGGCCGCGGTGCAGGCAGGCCGCTGGAATGCCCCTTCGCTGCAGGTGTTGCACCTGGTCCTCCATCAACGCCACCAGGGGCGAGATGACCAGCACCAGACCCTCCCGGACCAAGGCTGGAAGTTGATAGCAGAGGGATTTCCCCGCACCGGTGGGGAGCACCGCCAGGCAGTCCTGGCCAGCGAGCATCGCCTCAATCACCGGGCGCTGGCCAGGGCGGAAGGCAGACCAGCCGAAGTGCTCCTGGAGGGCGGAGTCGAGGGAATCGCTCATCAGGCGGATCTCAGCCGGCCTGTGCCAGCACCGCGATCGCCGGAGCCTCAAGCTGATCGGGGGATTCCTCCACCAACTGCAAGCGCACGCGCTTACCGCCGGCGAGTTCCCCGAGGGAGACGCGCATGGTGTTGCCGCTGAGGGTTTGCAGGGCGGTCAGCAGCTCCCGCAGGTGGGGAGTGCTGCTGCCGCTCTCGACCCAGAGGCGCTCCTGAAGACCGTTGAGGCGGCGCCAGCTGGTGTGGAGCTTGAGGACCGCCGATTCCAGGGCCTGGGCTTGCCCAACAGCATCGGAGAGCAGTCCAAGGGCATCAAGGCGCAGGGCCTCCTGCATCGCCTTATCGAGATCCAGCTCCCCCTGCTGGAAGGCCCGAACGGCCAGGCCGGCTTCCGAGGCTTTGCTCAACCAACGGGCGGTGCTGGTGACGTCCTTGACCCGCTCGAGCTCGGGCTCTTCACGCAGAACCTTGCGGAGATCCTCCTGCTGGTCGTCGGGCAGTTTGGCCAGCTCCTTCACCAGGGGGGCAACGGCCTTGGGAGGAAGCAGATTGTTCGCCGTACGTTCCCGAATCTCTTCCGGCAGGAGCGGGCTGGTGGCTGCCGTGAACTCGTCGGTGAGTTGACGCACCTGTTTACGGGTGATCTGCTGGCCGTCATTGGCGGCCTCACCGATCATCAACTGCACCTCTGGATCGGACTGGGCCGTCTCCATGAAGGCCCGCTTGGAGAAGTTGTTGACGCTGGTCTCCTCCAGGACCCCCTCCCCGAGCATGTGATCGGCGGATTCGGCCAGCTGAATCAGGGCGTAGGCGCGGGTTTTGCTGATTTCCTGTTCCCGCAACCACTGCAGGAAGCCGCCCCCGCGGGTGTCGCCGCCACGGCGCTCCCGGTCCCGCACGCTGCGCAGGATCCGGCCCCGCCAGATTTCGGTCTGCAGGTCAAAGCGATCACAAATGGCCCAGGCCTCCTCAATGCGGGCCAGGAACTCCATCGAGCTGATGCTGTCGCTTTCGGGATCAGGCAAGTCGAGGCTGAAGGAGGGGGCCTCGGCCATGGGGAAACGCTCAGTGGAGGTCGATGGTGCCACGTTTCGTGACGGGCTGGCTTTGGGGACTCCCGCTACGGGTAAATTCCCAATGACAGCCACCCCTTTACAGCGCAGCGATGGCCATCTCCCGCGGTGACAAGGTGCGCATCAAGCGTCCTGAGTCCTACTGGTTCAACGATGTGGGCACCGTTGCCTCCATCGACACCTCCGGCATCCGTTACCCCGTCGTGGTGCGCTTCGAGAAGGTGAACTACAACGGCGTCAGCGGCTCCGAAGGCGGCATCAACACCAACAACTTCGCCGAGAGCGAACTCGAGAAGGCCTGATCCAGGCGCTCAAGATCTCGCAGTGATCCCCGGCCTGGGTTCAGGTCGGGGATTTTTGCTGTCTGGTCTGCGTGGCAATCTGTGGCCACCAACGGTCAGGGATCACGGGTGCCAGAGCTCCCCGAAGTGGAAACGGTGCGCCGCGGACTCGAACGCCAGACCCGCGGCTTCACGATTGAGCGGGTCGAGGTGCTGCGGGCCCGGGCCATTGCCGCTCCCCCGGTCCCCGCGCAGTTCTGCTCCGCCCTGGAGGGATGCAGCGTCGATCAATGGATGAGACGCGGCAAATATCTGATGGCCAGCCTGAAGCGAGCGGGGGCCGACGCCGGGCACTGGGGCGTGCATCTGCGGATGACCGGTCAGTTCCTCTGGATGGAGACCGCCAAGGAACCCTGCAGCCACACACGCGTGAGGTTCTGGAATCCCGAAGGCCAGGAGCTGCGCTTCGTGGATCTGCGCAGCTTCGGTGAGATGTGGTGGGTCCCCCCCGGTGAACCACTCGAATCGGTGATGACGGGGCTGAGGCGCCTTGGCCCAGAACCCTTCAGCGCGGCCTTCACGCCCCAGTACCTGCGGCAGAAACTCAAAGGGTCATCGCGGGCCATCAAGACGGCACTGCTCGATCAGGCCCTGGTGGCCGGCGTGGGGAATATCTACGCCGATGAGTCCCTGTTCATGAGCGGCATCGCGCCTGAGGAGCGGGCTGGATCGCTCAAGCTCAAGCAGTTGGAGCGGCTGCACGGCGCCTTGGTGGAGGTGCTGACCACCAGCATTGGGGCAGGCGGCACCACCTTCAGTGATTTCCGTGACCTGACGGGAACCAATGGGAACTACGGCAATGCCGCCTGGGTCTACCGCCGCACCGGCGAGCCCTGCCGGGTCTGCGGCACGCCGATCCGTCGTGACAAGTTGGGCGGCCGCAGCAGCCACTGGTGCCCCTCCTGCCAGGGTGGAAGAACCCCCTGAGCGGGACGCGACGATGCCCGATGCCAACACCACAGCCCTCGCCAAGGCCCTGTGCGGAGCGATGGCTGAGATCCATCGGCGGGGCTGGTGCGACGGGACGGGCGGCAATTTCAGCTGTCTGCTGGATGGGGACCCCATTCGCCTGCTGATGGCTCCAAGCGGAGTGCACAAGGGGGCGGTTGCTCCGATCGATCTGATTCAGGTGAACCGGGAAGGGCATGTGGTGCTGGGCAATGGCAAAGCCAGCGCCGAGACCGCCCTGCACCTGGAGATCGTGAAAACCTGCGGAGCCGGTGCAGTGCTGCACACCCATTCGCAGGCCGGAACGCTCCTCTCCCAGTGGGCCCTGAAGAGCAAACAGGGCAAGCTCGAGCTGAGCGGCCTGGAGATGCTCAAGGGGCTGGATGGCATCAACACCCACGACTGCTCCGTGGAGGTCCCTGTCCTGGCGAACAATCAGAACCTCTCTGAATTGTCAGCGCAGGCCAGACCGCTGCTGAGCAACGCCCCCCAGGGACTACTGATTGCCGGACACGGGCTCTATGCCTGGGGACGCAGCCTGGGCAGTGCGATGCGTCACCTGGAGATCCTGGAGTTTCTACTGGAGCAGCGCTGGAGGCAACTGCTTCTCGAGGCAATCCTGGCCAAATAAATGATGACCGTTACGCACATCCTTCTTGATATCGAAGGGACAACCTGTCCCGTGAGCTTTGTCGCCGAGGTCCTCTTTCCCTATGCAAGTTCCTCACTCGAGCGTTATCTCGAGGAACACCAGGACGAAGCCGAGATCAAAAGCTTGCTTCAAGGCGTAGAGATGGCATGGAAAGAGGATGTCCACCCCGAGGCCATTGCCCTTCTCGAAGAACAAGGACAAGACTCTCCGATCGGAATCAAGGCGGTTGCGCAATACCTCAAGCAACTGATTGCAAGAGACATCAAGCTGACCGAACTCAAGGATCTCCAGGGAAGAATCTGGCGATCGGGCTATGCGTCAGGCGAACTGATCGCACCACTCTTCCCTGATGTTCCTGAGGCACTGGAGCGCTGGCATGTGCAGGGATTCACCCTGGCGGTGTATTCCTCTGGTTCCGTTCCTGCACAACAACTTCTCTATGGCCATTGCCAGGCAGGAGATCTCAGGCCTCTGTTCCAGCACTGGTTTGACACCAAAACGGGAATCAAACAAGCGAAGGAGAGCTATCTGATGATTGCCAAATCCATGGGGACTGCCCCGTCGGATGTCCTGTTCATCAGCGATGCACTACAAGAACTGGAGGCAGCGGATGCAGCGGGGATGAAGACACTGTTCAGCGATCGAGAGGGCAACCCAGCACGGGATGCCGGACGCTTTGCGAGGATCAGTGATTACAGCGGACTGAACCCTGGCGATGAGA